>JAAYSB010000112.1 GCA_012518475.1 Intrasporangiaceae bacterium
CGCGGTCAGCTGCGGACGAGCCGGGCGATCGCCGCAGTCGCCTCGTCGATCTTGGCCTGGCCGGCCTCGTCGGACTCGCGGGCCGCGTCAACGACACAGTGCCGCAGGTGCTCCTCGAGCAGACCGAGGCTGACCGCCTGCAGGGCCCGGGTGACGGCGCTGACCTGGGTGAGGACGTCGATGCAGTACGTGTCCTCGTCGATCATCCGCTGCAGGCCGCGGACCTGCCCCTCGATGCGGCGCAACCGCTTGAGCTGGGCGTCCTTGGTGTCGGCGTATCCGGGGTGTGCGGGGGGTGACTCGAGCGTGGTCATACCTCCACAATATACCCCAAGGGGGTATGTCACCAAACCCCAGGGGGGTATCCCCCATATGCGCAGGGCTCCGCCTCACACGTGAGATCGGGGCCCTGTCGGCGCGCTACAGGTCAGATCGTGACCTGGCCGTCCGCGGTGTCGAACGTGACGGAGAGCAGCCCGGGGGTGCCGCGCGGCGCCACGAACGAGAAGTCGATGATCGTCGTCGTCTCGGTGACGGGCAGGCCCAGCCACTCACAGACCCGGTCCGGGTCGCCGGCGATCTCGAGCGACTGGATGGACACGGCACTGTCCTCGGCACCGAGGCCGGGGTGGGCGTCCTTGGTCTCCCACTCGATGAAGAAGGGCAGCTGCGGGTCGGCCTGGGTGCCCTTGATGCCGATCTGCTTCCAGCGCAGCTCGACGCCATCGGGACGGGTGCGGTTGCCGGCGGCAGCCTCCCGACCGAGACGCTCCTCGATCTCGTGGATGTCGTCGACGCGGATGACCCAGCCGATCCAGCCCCCGCCGGACTCGGAGCGGGACTTGACCACCTGGCCGAAGGGCGCCTTGTCGGACGCCGGGTGGTCCAGGCTCTCGACCACCTCGACATAGAGTCGGTGGGCCATCGGCAGGATGACGTTGCGGGTCCCGAACCTCGGGTGGACTCCCCCGTCGACCGGCGTGACGCCCAGAAGCTTCCCAAGTCGCTCCGCGGTGGCGTGCACCCCGTCGTGCTCGGCTGCATAGGAGACATGGTCAACTCGCATGCCAACATCGTGACATACAAAACAGGGTGCTCTTGACCACACCCCCTCCTGCTCCAAGGTGCGCAAGCCTCTAACTACGCTGCCGCACAGCCTCATACAGCACGATCGCTGCGGCGGTTGCGACATTGAGGGAGTTCACCAGCCCCGCCATAGGGATGCGCACCCGCGCATCGGCCCGGGAGATCGCGTCCTCGGTGAGCCCGGACTTCTCGGTCCCCACGAGGATCGCGACCCCTCCGGTGAGGTCCGCCGCGGTATGCGCGAGGTCCGTGTCCGGTGTCGTCGCCACCGCGCGGATTCCCTTCTGGCGCAACCAGTCGAAGACCTCGTCGGTGGCCGCCGAGGCGACCGGGACGGCGAAGACGGTCCCCTTGGAGCCGCGGATGACATTGGGGTTGCTCCAGTCGGTGACGGGGTCTGCGGCGATGACCGCGCAGACCCCGGCAGCGTCGGCAGTGCGCAGCATCGCACCGAGGTTGCCGGGCTTCTCGACCCCCTGGCTGACGAGGATGAGCGGGTCGTCCCCGACGACTCCGGCGAGCTCGGCCAGGCTCCGCTCGACGGTGTCCGCGACGAGGAGTATGCCGTCAGGACCCTCCCGGTAGGCCGCCTTCTCGAAGGCCTGGCGGGAGAGCCGGATCGTCTCGGCCCCGCTGTCGCGGACCCGGTCGACGAGGTCGGACGAGGCGCTGGCACTCTCCGGCAGGAAGAGGTCCGGACAGTAGAACAACGCACGCACCGAGGCGCCCGCGTCGACCGCCAGTACCGACTCCTCGAGACCCTCGACGAGCATGACGCGCTCCGCGTCACGGACCCGGCGACGGCGCAGCGCGACGAGCTCCTTGACCCGCCCATTGGCGGGACTGGTGATCTCCAGATCGGGTCTATCGCGCATACCGATCATTATTGGCGACATGATGGGCCGGTGACCCGCAGCCCAGCCGGAGCAGTCCGCGACGCCCTGACGACCATCGTCCTCGTCACGACCCTTGCCGTCCTCGTCATCACCGGCGCGACGCAGTCCTGGGACCAGGCTGCCGTCGACGCCGCGACAGACGTGGCACGCGGTCGCGATCTGCTCGATGCCCTCACGCTCCTCGAGGAGATCACCCGCCCGGTCTGGCTGTACGTGTTCGCCACCATCGTCTGCATCGTCGTCGGCTGGCGGGCCGGCATCCCGTGGAGGGCGTTCGCGGCGTGGGCATCGATGATGCTCATCTGGGGTGGCGCAGCGCTGCTCAAGCAGATCGTGGACCGGGAGCGCCCGACCGCGGCGACCCCGGTGTGGGAGCACGACGGGCTGAGCTTCCCGTCCGGTCACGCGACGAACATCACCGCGATGACCCTCGGCCTGTCGCTGCTGCTCTGGCCGCTCATCGGGCGACTGGAGCGGTGGCTGCTCGGCATCATGACCACCGTGCTGATCGTCATCGTCGCCCTCGACCGCGTCTTCCTCGGCGTGCACTATCCGACGGATGTCCTCGTCGGAGTGATCCTCGGCGGCGGGCTGATCGCCGCGGCGAGCCAGCTCTGGCCTTCCCCGCGGGTGGAGGTCTGAGCCGCCGCTGCCCTGCCGCCGGCGACCTCCACCCAGCTCAGAGCTTCGCGTGCCGAGCCCGGCCGAAGCTGTAGATGCCGTAGGCCGCGATGCCGATGGCGACGACGGTGAGCAGATAGGGCCCGAACGGCTGCTCCCGAAGGAGGCGTAGCGCGGCATCGAGGCCCCCTGCCTCACTCGCCCGGGACGAGATGCCGGCCGTGACGAACAGCCCACCGATCACGGCGAAGGCAACGCCCTTGGCGATGTAGCCGACCCGGCCGGCGATCTCCAGGGGTCGACCCGGATGCTCCTCGAGGTCCTCGAGGAACGTGCAGCCCCAGCCCTTGTAGACGTGGTAGCCGGCTCCGGCGA
>JAAYSB010000009.1 GCA_012518475.1 Intrasporangiaceae bacterium
TCGGGTTGTCGGCTCGACCATGGGCACGCGCTCCGAGCTGGAGCGGCTGACCCGGCTGGTGGCGACGCAGGGCATCAGCCCGACGATCGACGCGGTGCTTCCGCTCGCTCAGGCTGCGGATGGTTTCGCGGCAATGGAGCGCGGCGATGTCGTGGGCAAGATCGTCTTCACGCTCTGAACGTCACGGTGTGAACGTCACGGTCTGAACGTCACGGTCTGAACGCCACGATCAGATGCACGCTCTGACCTCACGGTGTGACCCCACGGTGACCCACTTGCCCGATGACGATCTATCGCTGCGCTCGATGTCCACACACTTATCCACACCTACCCGTCGTACTCGTCTGGGTCGAACACGGCTGAACGGCTAGGCTGGCACGCTGTGACGTCCCACGATCCCCCCCACCTTGCAGAGGCAGCTGCTTCGGAACGGGTTGCCCCCGGTCTGGGCTTCCCGGCACGCACGGAATCGGCCGCCGGTGAGCGTGCCAGACTCGGCTGGCCCAACGTTTCACGTGAAACGGCGGAGGAATCCGAACCCCCCCAGGATCTCGACGCCATCGGTGCGACGCCCACGCGTGACTTCCTTGGCCACCACGTCGCAGAGCCTTCATCCACCGGGTTATCCACATGGCCTGGGGATCCCGATCTCCCGCCGGTTCTCGATGACCGCGACCCCGCGGAGGTCGATGTTTCACGTGAAACGACCGCTGGTGCTGAGGCCTCGGAACCGACGCAGGGACCACAGGATGAACCGACACACGACCATCGTGTTTCACGTGAAACAACTGACGTTGCAGCCGAGGCGGCACCACGGATGCCGGCGACGGTAGACGAAACGTCAGATGCCGATGTTTCACGTGAAACAACAGCGCTGGACGACGCACCCTTGATGCGCGCCCTCGTCCAGGAGCAGGAACAGAAGAAGGCCCTCGATCGCCGGACGCTGCCGAAGCCAGAGGCGACTCGCGTTCTCACCGTCGCCAACCAGAAGGGCGGCGTCGGCAAGACGACGACCACTGTCAATGTGGCCGCCGCGCTCGCGGTCGCCGGCCTCAAGGTCCTCGTCATCGATCTCGACCCCCAGGGGAACGCAAGCACAGCTCTCGGTATCCCGCACCACGCCGAGGTCACCAGCATCTACGATGTGCTCGTCGATGACACCCCTCTCGCGGAGATCGTGCAGCCCTGCCCGGACATCGATGGCTTGTTCTGTGCCCCAGCGACCATCGATCTCGCTGGATCGGAGATCGAGCTGGTCTCGCTCGTGGCTCGGGAGACGCGGCTGCGACGGGCGATCGAAGCCCTCCTCAGCGGCCAGCCGGACGGGGAGGAGTACGACTACGTCCTCATCGACTGCCCACCGAGCCTCGGACTGCTCACCGTCAACGCCTTCGTCGCAGCCGGTGAGGTCTTCATCCCCATTCAGTGCGAGTACTACGCCCTCGAGGGTCTGTCTCAGCTGCTCAAGAACATCGAGCTCATCCGCACCCACCTCAACCCGACGCTGCACGTCTCGACGATCCTCCTGACGATGTTCGACGGCCGCACCCGCCTCTCAGCCCAGGTGGCGGAGGAGGTGCGCTCGCACTTCCCGAACGAGACCCTGCGCGCAACGGTGCCTCGGTCGGTGCGAGTCTCCGAGGCTCCCAGCCACGGCCAGACCGTCATCACCTATGACCCCATGAGCACCGGTGCCCTGGCCTACCGCGAGGCGGCTGCCGAGCTGGCCGATCGCGGTGCAGGGAGCGACTCCTACCACAGCTCCGCCGACAGCTCCGACGACAGCTCCCACGACAGCGACACCCCCGGACGAGAGGACACCCCATGAGCGACAAGCGACGAGGTCTGGGCCGGGGCCTAGGGGCGCTCATCCCGACCTCGACGACCGGCACAGGCACCCGCCCCGTGGACGTGTTCTTCCCGGGCCAGACCCGTGTTGGAGAGGAGTCGGCAGAGGGGAGTACTCCTGCCGCACAGGGCGATTCATCAGATGGATCTCCAACCGGCGGTCCCGCGGGCCGCGACCAGGACGCTGCCCAGATCGATGGTGCCCAGGGTGGTGACCGACGTGGACCGGAGCTGCAGCCGGTGCCCGGCGCGACCTACGCCGAGATCCCCCTCGACGCGATCCGCCCGAACCCGCGCCAGCCCCGCACGGTCTTCGACGAGGACGAGCTCGCCGAGCTCGTGCACAGCATCCAGGAGATCGGTGTTCTCCAGCCGGTCGTCGTGCGACCCTTGCCGGACGCCGATGTCACCGAGGACGGCGTCGCCTATGAGCTCATCATGGGTGAGCGGCGCTGGCGGGCCTCACGCGAGGCCGGCAATGCCACAGTGCCGGCCATCGTCAAGGCAACGGATGACGACGACCTGCTCCGCGACGCGCTGCTGGAGAACCTGCACCGCAGTCAGCTCAACCCGCTGGAGGAGGCGGCCGCCTACCAGCAGCTGCTCGAGGACTTCCAGTGCACCCAGGAGGAGCTGGCGAGCCGGATCGGTCGCTCCCGTCCCCAGGTGAGCAACACGCTGCGCCTGCTCAAACTACCCCCGCTCGTCGCCCGCCGAGTCGCGGCCGGGGTCCTGTCCGCCGGCCACGCCCGCGCACTCCTCGGCCTCGACGACGGCGCCTCGATGGAACGTCTGGCGCAGCGGATTGTGGCTGAGGGTCTCTCTGTCCGCTCCGTGGAGGAGATCGTCACTCTCGGGGGCGACGAAGTGCGTCCTGCTCGTCGTCGCCCCCGGGCGGGCGGTCGGCACCCCCAGCTCGAGGACATCGCCGCCGCGGTCTCGGACCGACTCGACACCAGAGTGGGGATCGCCCTTGGTCAGAGGAAGGGCAAGATGACCATCGAGTTCGCCTCGATGGAGGACCTCAACCGGATCCTCGACCTCCTCGGTCTTCGGGACTGAGGACATTGATCATCGGATTCCCGTCAGAACCAAGGCAATCCGATGATGGCACGCGATCAGGTCGTCGCGAACAGCCCCGTGTCGGGCGGTCCCTCAGGCCGACGACCAACCGAGACATACCCCGTTCCTAGATGTGACCACAGCGAGAACCAAAGAGCGCGAAATCCCTTGATGACAAAGGGATTTCGCGCTCTTTCAGACGATTGTGAGCCGCGACCGGTCAGGAGAGGAAAGGCTCGAGCTCCTTGAGCAGACGAGGCTTCGGCTGCGCTCCCTGGAGGGTCTTGACGATCTCGCCCCCGGAGAACACGTGCATCGTCGGGATGCTCATGATGCCGTACTTGGCGGTCACGCCCGGGTTCTCGTCGGTGTTGAGCTTGACGATCTCGAGCTTGTCGCCGTGGTCGCGCGCGATCTCCTCGAGGATCGGGGCGATCGTGCGGCAGGGGCCGCACCAGGGTGCCCAGAAGTCGACGAGGACGGTGCCCTCGGCCTGGAGCACATCGGCGTCGAAGGTCGCGTCGGTGACGTTCTTGAGGTTAGCCATGGGAGTTCCTTTGTGAAGTGGTACGGAGAAGGGCTTGAGGCTGAGCCTATGCGAGGTCAGCTCGGCAGGGGCTCGGTCAGTGCCGAGGTCACGGCGACGTCGGCCCGGTTGGCGAGGTAGCGCTCGGCGTCGAGAGCAGCCGCGCAGCCGGAGCCTGCGGCGGTAATCGCCTGACGGTAGGTGTGGTCGACGAGATCACCGCACGCGAAGACGCCGGCGACCGAGGTGAGCGTGGAGCGGCCCTCGCAGAGGACATAGCCCTCGGCGTCGAGGTCGACGACACCCTGGACCAGCTCATTGCGCGGGTCGTGACCGATCGCGACGAACATGCCGGTGGCCTCGACCTCTCGGGTCTGACCGGTGACGGTGTCGCGCAGGGTGACTCCGGAGAGCTTGTCCTGGCCCTGCAGCCCGACGACCTCGGAGTTCCAGGCGAACTGGATCTTGTCGTTCGAGAAGGCGCGGTCGGCCATGATCTTCGAGGCGCGCAGCTCGTCGCGGCGGTGCACGATCGTCACCGACCGGGCGAACTTGGTGAGGAAGGTGGCCTCCTCGACCGCGGAGTCGCCGCCACCGACCACGACGATGTCCTGGTCGCGGAAGAAGAAGCCGTCGCACGTCGCGCACCACGAGACCCCGTGTCCGGAGAGCCGCTTCTCGTCCGGCAGGCCGAGCTCGCGGTAGGCCGAGCCCATCGCGAGGATGACCGCGTGAGCGGAGTACTCGTTGCCCGCTCCGTCGGTGACCGTCTTGACGTCGCCCTCGAGCGAGACGGCGGTGACGTCGTCGGTGATGATCTCGGTGCCGAAACGCTCTGCCTGGGCCCGCATGTTCATCATGAGGTCGGGGCCCATGATGCCGTTCTCGAACCCGGGGAAGTTCTCCACGTCGGTCGTGTTCATCAACGCACCGCCGGCCGTGACTGCCCCCTCGAACAGGAGCGGCTGGAGGTTGGCGCGGGCGGCATACACAGCGGCGGTGTAGCCCGCCGGGCCGGAGCCGATGATGATGATGTTGCGTGGCTCGTCGGTCACAGGGAGTCCTAGGTGAGAAGGTCGGGTTTTCGTCCCAACCGATCCTAGAGCCCCGTTGTTCCCCTGCGCGTCGCGCCACCCCTCGGAGGGTCATGGGTGTTGGAGAGCGAACGAAGGTCAGTGGTCGGCTCAGGCGACGCGGACCGGCTCGTGCAGCAGCGTCGCCGACTCCCGTTCACAGTCGAGGGGCACGAGGTATGCAGTCGCCGGGTCCTGCGGTTCGCTCACGTCGGCGGGGGCGTCAGTGAGAACGATGAGGGCGCGCAGCTCGCCGGTGAACTCGACAGTGTCGATGGCATCGACGCGGGCGGTGAGGTCGTCGACGGGATCGGGGAGGAGGCCGGACAGGCAGGCTGCCGCATCGGTCGGCGTCGCCACTGTGCTCGTGACCAGCGCCTTCCAGGCGGTCTCGTCCTCGGTCAGGGGGGCCCGGTGCCGCAGCTCGATGACGAAGTCACGCAGGGTGACGGAGGTGACCAGCGTGCCGCTCGCGGAAATGGCCGGCCCGGCGGCTGCGGGCACCGCGTCGTCTGCTGCGAGCGTCAGGCTCTCATCAGCACTGTGGGACTGGTCCTCACCGGGCGCACCCCCGGCATTCTCGAGCGCACCGTCGGCCGCCCCGCCGGAGGTGTCCTCTGCCGCATCTTCTGCCGAGTCCCGTCCCATCTCGAGCGAGGGTGCCTCGGCCGACTCGGCCATCTGCGTTGCCGTGAGCATCTCGGAGTCGGCGAGGCTGTCCTGCTCACTGCCCACGCTCAGTCCCCGGTTCAGGACGTCCATGACCCCGGCACCGGCGAGAACGACGGCCGCGGCAGCCACAGCGACGGCCGGAAGCCGCCGTGCCCAGGGGCGCCGCTGGCGGGCGGTGTCGAGCGAGTGCACGGTCGCGAGGTGGGGGTCGCGCTCGCGACGGGCCTGCTCCTCGGCGAGGCTGGCCGTGATGCGGCGCACCAGGTCTGGCGGCATCGGTGCCGGGTCCTTCAGGCCTGCGAGGAGGCGTCGGACATCGTCGTGCTCGGCGTCGTCCTGAGCGTCGTGCTCGACGTGCTCGTCCGGGTGCCGTTCGTGCGGGTGCTCGGAGCCGGAGCGGTCGGTCATCGGTGTCCTCCTCTCTCCTCAGGCATGCCTCGCGTCAGGCATGCGGCAGTGGCAACGTGGCCGGTGTGGGTGGTGGCCCACACAGGGGTCCACACGGAGTCTGACGAACTCATCGGCCCTCCGGTTCCCGACCAGCGGAACCGCGCGTCGGATCGTGGGGAGTGAGCAGGGGTGCGAGCGCTGCCCGGCCACGGGAGCACCTCGACTTGATGGTGCCTTCTGCGACCCCGAGGATCGCGGCCGCCTCAGCCACGGGCAGGCCCTCCATGTCGACCAGGACAAGGGCCCCCCGCTGCGCCTCGGGCAGGGTGGCCAGCGCAGCCCGGACGTCGAGGGCGGTCTCGGCCGAGTCGTGCCGGTCATGTCGGTCGGCCGGATCGATCTCGGGCAGGGGCGTGGTGGGCTTCTCGCGACGGAGTCGGTCGATCGAGGCGTTCACGGTGATGCGATGCAGCCAGGTCGTCACGGCCGAGTCACCGCGGAAGCGGTCGGCCCGACGGAAGGCTGAGATGAACGCCTCCTGGACCGCATCGGCGGCCAGCTCCCGGTCGCCGACGGTGCGCAGGGCGACGGCCCACATCCGGTCCCGGTGCCGGCGGAAGAGCTCACCGAAGGCGTCCGGATCCCCGGCTACGTGGCGGGCCAGCAGCTCTTTGTCCGAGGCATCCGCGAGGGGGCCTGCTGCGTTGTCCACGGCATCAGCTCGTGGCGGTCGCCCCGGCCAGCTGCGCCCGGTGCCACTCACCGATCGGGACGCTGTTGGTGAACCAGACGATGACATACCGACCCGACGTGCCTTCGGCGAGCTCGACGCTGATCGATCCCGGACCGGTGAACTCGCCGGCGGGCTCGAGGTCGTCGGCGATGGCGGGACGCTCGGTGAAGTACGCCTCATCGTCGGTGACGTAGATCTGACCGGTGTTGGCGAGCGGAAGGTCCAGGGTCACTTCGCTCAGGGAGCTGGACTCCCCGAGGTCGAGGATCACGCCCATGCCCTCCTTGAGGCCGCTGAAGGTCGTGCTCTGGTATCCCATCGAGTTCCAGAACGTCGACGGGTCCTCATCGAGGATGTTGGGGAGCTGCTCGGGGCGCTCCTCGACGTCCCCGAGGGGGTCGTAGTCGACGACGTCGGTGAACGTCAGCGGCTGGCCCGGCGTCATGGCTGCGTCCGGACCGGCAGGAGCATCATCGGTCTCCCCGCTCCCATCAGTGGCGCCGCCCTCGGCGTCCGGGTCCGTCGTGGCCGGCGGGGTGACGGCAGTGGTCTCGTTGAGGTCGGGCAGGCCGGGCAGCGACGGGACCTTCGACAGGCCCCACATCGCCAGTCCGAGCGCGACGACGATGAACCCGAGGATGATGCCGATCGCCATCCGCGACTGGTCCCGGGTCAGCGGCTCTGCGGCCGAGGGGGGCAGGAGGGGAGCCGGAGGCTCGAGGCGGTCCTCCTCGGAGCTGGGCACCAGGGTGCGACGCGGAGCACCGGTGTCCTCGTCAAGGCCGGCAGCGGCGCGGGCCTCGGAGCGGTTCCGCTCCGTCTCCTCCCGCTGGGCGGCTGCCTCAGCCCGGCGCTTCTCCCGCTCGTCGGCGGCAGCCTTGGTGCGCTCCTTGGCCTGGGCCGACCAGTCACCGAACCGGCCCCCGAGGGCTTTCGCGGCACCGGCGGTGGCGGTCCCTGCCGCTCCCAGCGCGGCGGCGGTCTTGGCTCCCATCGCCGCAACGGGGCTCGGTCCGAGCGGAGCACCCGCTCCGCCCGCGGCCGGCGCGGGGAGTCCACCGGACTCCTCGTCCCCCTGCGGGACAGTGGTGGGGCGGCCCGGCCTGCCCCTGCCCGGGGCCGGACGGGGAGTCTTCGAGGAAGCAGCACCCGGACTGGGTATGCGGTGGGCCACCGGAACGTCGCCGCCAGGCCTGGGCAGGGCCCGGCGCGTGTCGTCGGTTGCCGCTGCGGCGGCCGCGCCGGCCGCTGCACCACCGGCCGCAGCGGCCCCGTCCGCCGCGCCGCCGCTCTCGACAGCACGGGTCGCGCCACCGTCCGTCGGGTCAGTGTCTGTCGGGTCACCGTCGGAGCTGTGGGCCACCGACCGCGCGACGGTCGGCTCATCGACCTCGGGGTCCATGTCTCCCGGACGCACCGGCATCCGCGAGGCGACGAGGCCGGCGGCCGCCGGCGCCGGGATCGAGTCGTCCCGACGCACCGGGGACTCCGAGGTCACGGTCGGCAGCAGGATCGGGATCGGCGACCACGGGGCGATCTGTCGGGCGAAGTCGCCCGGGGTGGTCGGACCCTGGTCGTTGGCGAAGGTCAGTCGACACAGGGCATCGAGGTCGGCAGGGACGCTGGCGGCGATCTCGGACGGTGCCGCGACGTGGCTTGCGACGCGAGGTGCCGGATCGAGTCCGCCCCCGTCA
>JAAYSB010000113.1 GCA_012518475.1 Intrasporangiaceae bacterium
GAGCCGCTCAGGGGCCAGTCGCACCTCGTCGGTGCACGCCGCGGCCAGCTCACTGAGTGCGTCGGGCCCGATCGGCTCGGCCGCCAGGTAGGGCATGGTCACGATCGGGATGCCGGAGAAGGAGTCGCGGACGTCGCGCAGTCCTGCGGCCTGGGCGGTGTTCCAGCCCGAGATCCAGTCCGAGCCGAGGTCCGAGCCCGCGGGGAAGACCCGGTTGACGTGCACCGCATCGACCTCGAACCCGAACAGCGACAGCGAGGTCCAGGTGCGGCGGGCCTCGGCCGTGACGACGCGCTCAGGGGTGGTGACGAGCCGGATCGTGGAGGTGGATGAGCGGAGGATCTCGGTGAGGTCGGTCATCTGGGCGTGCCACCGCCTCACCGCGTCGAGCACCGCCGCGGAGGGCACCGGGAAGCCCAGCGCCGCAGCAGCGGCCGGTCGCCACGTCGATCCTTCCGGCAGCCACCTGCGCAGGTGCCAGGACAGCGAGTCCGGCAGTGCCAGCAGTCGGAGGGTCTCTGCGGTCGGGGCACAGTCGACGATGACGACGTCCCACTCCGCGGCGCGCACACGTTCGCGGAGTGTGACCAGGGCGGCGATCTCGTCGGCACCGGGCAGGCTCGTCAGCTCCTCGGCCACGGCCGGGTCGATCCCGACGTCCTGGAGCAGGCTGAGCAGATAGTCCTGGACGACGCGCCATTGCTGCGAGAGTCCCTGAGCGGCACTGATGTGCTCGGCAGTCAGCCCCGGCTCGACCTCGACCGGTCCGGAGTGCAGGTCCACCCCGAGGGCGTCACCGAGGGAGTGGGCGCCGTCCGTCGACATGATGAGCGTGCGGCAACCGGCCCGGGCGGCGTCGACCCCGAGAGCGGCTGCCGTTGTCGTCTTGCCGACTCCGCCCTTGCCGGTGCAGACGAGCACCCGGGGCAGGACCGAGGCCGGAGCGTCAGCGCTCCCCACGCGCGCGGACCCTTGCCTCGACATAGGCCTTGAGCTGGTCGACCAGGGAGGTGACGAGCGACTTCTCGACCCGGCGCTTGAGCAGCCCGAGCATAGGCACGTTGACATCGAGCGCGAGCTCGTAGGTGAGGTCGGTCGACACCCCGTCGTCGGGGCTGCTCAGTGAGAACGTCCCGTCCATGGCACTGAGCAGGTCCGAGGCCACCAGGGCGAAGGTCACCTCGCCGGTGCCGTCCTCACGGACGTCCCAGTCGTAGTCGACGGTGAAGGTGTCCTTGAGCGGGCCACCCGTGAGCGTGAACTCGACGTTGTCGGCCCACCCGTCTCCCTCGAAGCTGCGCACCGTGACCGAGGAGATCGTCCCGGACCAGCGCGGATACTTCTCGACATCGGCGATGGCATCGAGCACAACGCCCGGTGGGGCGGCGATCTGAGCCGATGCGCTCGTGCCGGTGGTTGCCATAGCTCCCAAGGCTAATCCACCGCCGCGATGGCACCGACCACCGCTCAGCCGATGGCGCGCAGCCGCTCCGCTGGGTCGGACTCGAGCTGCTCCGGCGACCAGCTCGCGGCCACCCAGTCCGGCAGGTCCGGGGTGGCATAGGCACCGGCGACCTCCTCGGCGGAGACCAGGCCGTGGCGGTGCAGCTCCTCGACCGCACGCTGCTCAGGAGCATCGAGTCGGAACCGCACCGGGCCGAGCAGCGCCACCATGCAGTCACCGCAGCCGGTGCCGGCGATCGGACAGTCGTCGCAGTCCATGCGTGCGACCGACCGCGACGCCCGGTGGCCGCCCGCGACCGTCGGTGCGGGCCGCGGTGCCGAGTGCACCGGGCCGTTCTCGTAGTACTGGGCCATGTCGTCATGCCTCCTTGATCCGGACCCTGATCGATACGCTGACAACGTTAAGGACGAGGTCTGACAGTCCTTCCCGACCGGCCGTCCGGCGGCGGCTAGGATCCTGACCCGTGGGGACCCCGACAACGCCACGCACGCCGCTGGCTGTGGTGCGCGACCATGTCGCGGACCGTTCCATCCGCGACCTCGGCCTCGGCCTGTTCCTCGTCGCCCTCGTCGTCTCGGGGCTGTTCGGCGGCTGGGCGCAGGCCCGTGACGCGACCCCGGGGCTGACCGTGGGTGAGCCGGTGGGCACCGCCCCGGTCGAGATCACGGTCGTCGAGGCTGCGACCTCGATGGATCTCGGGGTCTGGGGCTTCGGTCCCACAGACGGCCGCTACGTCGTCGTGGTGGCCGATATCCGGACCGAGAACGACACCTCGATCCCGGCACTGCAGCTCCGAGACATCATGCGGCTTCGGGACCTGTCCGGGATCGCTCCGGTCGGTGTCAGTCCCGATCGTGCACCCGAGGACATCCCGGCGCGCCTCGTCGTGGCTGCCGACGGGACCCCGCTGCAGGATCTCGGCCCGGGGATGACCTATCGCACGTGGTTCGTCTGGCAGCAGCAGCCGGGCGCGCCTGAGCCGGAGCAGATCACCGTCGAGACCTACTCGATGACCTGGCGGCGGAGCAATGTGGACGACACCATGCGCTGGTTCGATCCCAGCGTCACGGCCCGCGGCGACGTGCCGGTGACGATGACGCTCACGGCGGCGGCACCATGAGCACGTCGACCCGGAACCGCGTCGCCGGGGTCCTCCTCGTCCTGGCCGCCCTCGCCGCGGGTCGGTTCCTGGACGAGAACCTCCCCGCAGGCGGTGACTCGTTGCGCCCGTATGACCGGCACGGCCTGGTTCAGATGGCCGTTCCCACCCGCTGGGCCGACGTCGAGGCGGTCCGGGTCTCCGGGGCGCCACAGGTCATCGACCGGGACACGCTCGCCGTCTCCCCCGGTCTGTGGGTCGTCGTCGAGGTCAACGCCACACCGCACGTGGACCCGTTCACGATCGGTTGGGCCGAGCTGCGCGGTGGCGACGGGCGGACGTACTCACGGGGTCGCGGCTCTCTGCTCTGCTCGGCGACCAACCCCGGCCTGACCGCCGGCTGCGTCGTCACTATCGAGGCCGCACCCGAGTCGCTGCCCGGCTCCAGCATCGCCCTGTCCGGCAATGCGATGGACCAGCGCGCCGACGACATGGCCGTCATCGACCTCGGCATCACGCAAGAGGTCGTCGACCACTGGCTGACGCTCACCGACCCGCTCGAGGTTCCCCTCCCGGTGACCGGAGGGCAGCCATGAGCCTGTGGCGCCGGCATCGGGCGAGTCTGCTCGGCATACCTGTTGCGCTGGCGGTCGCGCTGCTCGCCAGTGGCGAGCGGATCGGCGGCACGTGGGACGTCGCAGGTCCGCGCGACCCGGCCGCGATCAGCACCGACGGCTGGGCGGTGATCCACGGCCAGGCTCTCGACGGCGAGCAGGTGCGCACCGTGCCGCTCGAGGTGCGTCTGGACCGGATGCACCAGGTCGAGGGGTATGCGCGCACCGTCTCCGAGGAGCCCCTGCCCGTCAGCCTCCCCGCCGGGAGCGTCATGTGGCAGGCCCAGCTGTCCTTCCGGGCCGACCGGACCCACCCGGTGCAGCTGTGTCGGATCCGGGTCAGCGACACCGAGGGCCGGCACTACCTCCCGGGGCTGCGAGCAGTGGAGAACGGGGATCTCGACGGCAGCCCCTGCCTGCTGCCGGACCGGCCCGGTCCGAGGGGGTTCGGTGAGCAGCCGGAGGAGTTCGAGTTCCTCCGAGAGCGACCCCGTCCGCTGTCGTGGTCGCGCTATGTCACCTTCGTCATGCCGGCCGACCGGCAGCCGGAGACGGTTGAGGTGTGGTTCCAGTTCCCGGAGGCTGCGGTGTTCCCGGTCGAGGACTCGTCCGGGCGATGATCCGGTCGATCGCCGCCCCGAGGAGGACGACGAGGACCATCGTGTGCACCCCGTCGGTGAACAGCCGCACGTGCGGGGCGAAGGCGAGCCGGTCGCCGACCAGCTGTGGTCCGATGATCACCCGCGCCAGCTCCTGAGCGGAATAGCCGACCTGCCGGGCGAGGATGAAGACGAGGCAGAACAGGAGCATCGGCACCAGGCCCGCGGACACGAGCAGCCGGACGCCGTCGGCGAGACGGCGGAAGCGGCCACGCAGACTCCCGGTCAGCTCGTCCCAGGCCTTGCGGACCGGGACGGGCAGGCGGGCGCTCAGTGGCTCCCCCGCCACCGGACTGCTCGGGATCTTCGGCAGGGTCCGTCCGTACACGACGGCAGCGACGGTCAGCCACGCGATGGGCAGGAGGATGAGCTGGTCGCCGCGGCCGAGTGCGCCGACGAGCCAGCCGGTGGAGCTGCCGACCGGATCGGCGAAGGGTCCGAGCAACCCGAGGAATGCCTCCCACCGCTCGCCGGCCCAGACCGAGAACCGCCGGTCCATGAGCCATCCCCAGCCCCAGTCCTTGAGTCCGGTGAACTGGTGGGCGAGGAGGAACAGCCAGAGGACCTCGAGGTAGGCGGCGAACAGCCCCCAGCCGAGCGCCTTGGCGGGCAGCCCGAACCGGTCCATCGCCCAGCGCAGGACCAGCGCGATCCCGATGAGACCGGCCAGCGCCCACCCCGAGGCGATGAAGTAGCGGTCCGCGCTCATCGCCGTCTCGCCGCTGAGAGTGATGCCCCGCTCCTGGAACTCGTCGTAGAACGCGGCGCCGACGAAGGCGATCCGGTCCCGCGCGAGCGAGCCCTCGGAGGCATACAGGGTGAGGAACGGGATGAGGGCTCCCGCGAGCAGCGCCAGTCGGGCGGTGGTCAGGTTCCGGCCCGAGAGGTATGCGGTGCGCACCCGGTTGCGCCACCCGCCCTGCTGAGCGGGATCCTGCTCCGGATCGACGACCGACTCGATCGCCGGGTCGACAGCAGGGTCGGGGGCGACGTTGGGCAGTGAGGGCGCCAGCGCCCGGAGCATGAGGATGAGGGCGACCAGGGTGCTGATGGGCACGAGCGGCAGAAGGAACCCGGCGACGGTCGGCTGGTGCTCACTGACCGCGACCGCGAGCCAGAGGAAGCCGTTGTGGCCGGCAGCCCCGAGGAGATAGATGACGGCGAGGACCGGCCAGTGCCGCCACAGCAGGCGTGCGGCATCGGCGACGACCGCGAGAGCACCCCGCACCGGACCCTCCGTGCTCCCCCCGCCCCGGTTCTCACCCACGGACAGGGATGCTACGGGATGGACGGCGCCCGGAGCCGGTGCTGGGTGCCGTCAGCCGCGGTCCACGTGACCACGACAGGCTCCTCGCCCGACGCGGCGCCAGCCGGATAGCTCGCATAGAGCACCGCCAGGTCGGAGCCGGACGGCCCGAGCGGCAGGATCTCGACGGGGAGCGTCGTCGGGCTTCCTGCGCCGGAGCCTCCGACGACCTCCGCGGCGGCATCGCTTGCTCCCGCCTCGACAAGGAGGGCCAGCACCGTATCCGCCTCCCCCGGCAGCCCGTGACTGACGGAGAGGAGCGGCGGCTCGCCAGGGGCCTGGTCGGACGGATGGATGGCCCCGCCGCCCCACGGTAGCCGGACGCCGAACACGTCGAGCCGCTCGGAGTGGTAGAAGACCGATCCGCCCGAGGCGCGGGCTGAGCTGACGACGTTCCCGGCGTCGTCGTGGACGACACCGCTGCTGTCAGCACGAACCATTCCGGTGACGGTGTCCGGACCGCTCCGGTCCGAGAAGCGGACGGCCCGCACGTCGAGCCCGGTGTCGCCGAGGACGGCCTCGGCCCCGGTGGATCCTCCGACGGAGTCCGGGCCGGAGACGACGGAGACCCACTGCGAGACCGGCTGGACGGTGAGGACGAGCGAGACCTCGGGGACGGTGATCCGGGTGGTCCGCCCGTCCAGTCCGACGGTGGCCAGTCCACCGAGCTCACGCGTGCCGCTCATCCGGTCCTCGACCACGCGATAGTGCAGATTGTCCCGCTCGGCCGCGGTGTCGAGCTCGATCGAGACGAGCAGCGGATTCTGCTCCCCCGGGTCGCCCGGCCCGACGTCAGGATCGACGACGGAGGTCAGGCTCAGCTCGGCGGTGACAACACCGACGTCCGCCAGCTCGGTCGACTCGGAGGAGGTCGCCGGCCGCAGGTCGCCGGCGAGGCCGACACCGCCGGTGAGCACGGCATACCCACCGAGAGCCAGGACGGCGGCAGCCGCCAGAGCACCGGCGCCGGCGGTTCGACGACGACGCACGACACGGGATCCTTCGTGCAGGACGGCCGAGGTGGCCACATCGAGGACCGGTGCCTGCCCGCCGGAGCGGTGGAGCAGCTCGGCGAGCTCGTCCTCGAACGGGTCAGTGTGGCGGGTGCTCATCGGGAACCTCCATGGGTGGTCGTGAGGGTGGCGCGCAAGGCGGCCAGGCCTCGGGAAGCTGCGGACTTGACGGCGCCGACGGAGATGCCAAGGGCATCGGCGACGGCCCGTTCCGAGAGGTCTGAGTAGTAGCGCAGGACGACGACCTTGCGCTGCTGCTCCGGGAGGGTGGCGAGGAGCCGGACGATCTCGTCACGCTGGTCGACACCGACGGAGTCGTCCGCTGAGGCGCGTTCCGGGAGGACGTCGGTGCTCAGCTCCGCGTGGGTGCTGCGCCAGGTGTCGGTGCGCTGGTTGATGAGCACGCGTCGCGCATACGCGAGGGCGCTGTCCTTGCGCACCTTCGGCCAGGCGGCATACGTCTTGACCAGTGCGGCCTGGACGAGCTCCTGGGCCCGCTCGGCATCACCGGTCAGGAGCCAGGCGGTGCGGCTCAGGCTCGGGGCGGCCTGCGACATGAACACGGTGAACTCGGCATCACGCTCAGCCTTGGTCATCAGTCCCAGCACGTTGCCCTCCTCTCGAGAAGACTTTGACACCCTCACTACGGGGCACCGGCCGAAAAGGTTGCCATGGACGGGTCGGGAATGAAGATCGCGCCGGCAGGCGTGGCGTCCCCAGGTCTGTCGGTGCCGCTCCCTACCGTGGTCGCCATGGTGAGGTCAGCGGTGCAGGCCACGCTTGATTTCGGAGACGACGTCGAGCGCGGGTTCGGCACGCCGCTGGCGGACGTCACCTTCATCGTCGTCGACCTCGAGACCACCGGTGGTGCACCCAAGGATGCCGGGATCACCGAGATCGGCGCCGTCGCGGTGCGTGCCGGTGAGGTGGTCGGTGAGTTCCAGACCCTCGTCAACCCCGGCGAGCCGATCCCAGCGTTCATCAGTGCCCTCACCGGCATCACGACGGGTATGGTCGCCGGCTCGCCGCGGCTGCGGGCGGCCCTGCCGACGTTCTTCGACTGGGTCCGCTCCCATGGCTCGACCACGGCGTGGGTGGCCCACAACGCGTCCTACGACATCTCCTTCCTCAAGGCCGGCGCCGGCCTGCACGACCTGGTCTTCCCGGAGCACCCGGTCGTCGATACGGTGCACCTGGCCCGCCAGCTCCTCGGGCGCGACGAGGTGCGCAACCACAAGCTCGCGACGCTGGCCCGATACTTCGGCGCGAGCACGGTTCCCGACCACCGCGCCCTGCACGACGCCCGGGCGACCGTCGACGTCCTGCACGGTCTCATCGGACGCGTGGGAAACCGTGGTGTGGAGACCCTCGAGGAGCTGCGCGGCTTCAGCGCCTCCGTCCCGAGCGAGGTGCGCGCCAAGCGGCGCCTTGCCGCGGACCTGCCGAGCGCGCCGGGAGTCTATGTCTTCCGGGACGCCCTCGGCGGCGCCCTCTATGTCGGCACCTCCGGAGACATCCGCCGCCGGGTGTCGAGCTACTTCACCCGCGGTGAGCGCCGGCCCCGGATGGCGCAGATGGTCAAGATCGCCGAGTCGGTGACCCCGATCGTGTGTGCCACCGACCTCGAGGCCCGGGTGCGCGAGGTGCGGATCATCGCCTCGGAGCAGCCCCGGTTCAACCGCCGTTCGACGCGACCCAACTCCCACACGTGGCTCAAGCTGACCGACGAGCACTTCCCCCGGCTCTCGATCGTCACCCGGGTCCGCGACCGATCCGGCCGATCGCCTCCGGCTCATGCGCGAGCTGTTCGTCGACCGTGACGCGTGGGTGCTCTCGGGATCGCTCATGGGCTGGGGCGACCCGCTCGTCGCGCACTTCGACGCCGTCGTGTTCCTCTCCGTTGACCCAGAGGTCCGCCTCGAGCGGCTGCGCGCGCGAGAGGTGCAGCGCTACGGCGCGAGGATCGAGGCAGGCGGCGACCTCGAGGCGGGCCACCAGGAGTTCATGGACTGGGCGCGCCGGTACGAGGACCCCACGTTCAGCGGTCGCACCCGTGCACGCCACGAGCGTTGGCTCGAGACCGTGCCGTGCCCGGTCCTGCGACTCGACGGGACGCGCCCCGTCGTCGAGCTTGTGTCGCAGCTGGAAAGCATGGGGCGCTGACCGGCGGGTCGGATCCGGCGGGCTCCTCCGTCAGCCTTTATGCCGCCAGGCAGCTCACCGGCGCGTCAGCAGTCGACGAGCTCGTCGGGCACCGTGAAGTTGAACTGCGCCATCAGTGTCTTGGTCTCGGCGTCGTCCACGAGAGTGCCCGCACCGGAGAAGGTTCCGCTCTCGAAGCTGAAGGATGCGTTGCCATCGCGAGTCGACAACGTCCCCTCCGGACCTTGGTAGTCGATGTGGTTCGCACTCACCCCGGACTGATCCTCGGTGTAGGCGAAGAACAGCGCGTCCTCGCCATCGCGTGACCGTGCGACCGCCAGGACATCAAGCACGGTGGTGACCAGGTCGGTCGGGCTGACGGGCGTGCAGTTGACCGACTCGAGGACCTGGTAGGTGGTCGTGTCGATGGTGATGGTCCCGAGCTCGCCACCCGCGTCGCCGCCCGCGTCCTCGTCCCCTGCCTCGGCGGTCTCGCCGTCGGCGGTCTCGCTCTCGGTCGCAGCGTCGTCGACGGACGCGTCCTGCGTCGAGGCGTCTGTCGGTGTCGAGGCCGCAGCGTCTGTCGGCGCCGGGTCGTCCCCGCCGCCGGTGCAGCCAGAAAGGGCGAGTGCGAGCACTCCTGCCACGACATAAGCCCCGGATCTGGAGCGGGTGTCACCGAGTGTCCTGATAGCCATGCCGTCGCCTCCACGGGAAATGCGACGATCCTACACGTTTGTGACCTACGTCATAAGGGCGAGCGAGAACCCGGCGAGCCGCCCGGGAGCGTTGGGGCTCCGGTGACCCGCAGTTCCAGGTCGCGGCTGAGGCTCGTCGCGAGACGGTCAGCACCCGCCTGGAGCTGCTCGACCGGTGCCGGGCCAGCCTCGTCGAACCACGCGACGGTGAGCTGGCGATGTCCTCGGAGGGCTCGAAAGCCGACATCGAGTCGAGGTCGCGCGTGAGGACGAGCGCCTCGACCCCGTCCATCTCGACAGTCGCCACGTCCTGCCCGAGCTTGGCGATCCAGCGCTCCACGTGGCGCCACGGCGCACTGAGACCCTCCGTGAGCCAGTAGCGCAGGTTCGCCGGCGTCGCCGGTCCGTACGCGGCGAGGTAGTCCCGCACGGCCCGCGGTCCGGCGCCCTCGAGGTCGAGGGCCCCGGTCCACAGCGGGTCGCCGTCGAGGAGCCGGAAGGTCGTGGAGCCGTCGCGGTCCGGGCCGAAGCAGATGTCGCCCCACCAATGCAGAGGCTTGAAGAGAGAGTCTGACCCGGCACCGCTCGCCCCGACCTCGAGGTGCGCAAGTGCGTGATCACTCCGCACGTGCTCCCAGATCTCGGCGCGCGTCGCGGGCCCCTTCCCGAGGGCGTCGCGTGCCGCTGCTCGCCACGGCGCCCAGTCCTCGAGCGCGAAGGATCCCTGCCGTTGGTACCTTCTCGACTCCCACACCCGGGTGGTCCCGCGCACCGCGAGGATCGCCGCGGCGGCGTCGTGGGTCATCACGTAGGAGCCGCCGCGGAACGCATAGGACCGGACGATCTCCCCCCGCTCCAGCGAGAGCGCGAGTCCGCCACGCTCGGGCGACTCCTGACGGATCGCCACGGCGAGCTCTGCGGGAGCGAGCGGCCAGGCCCGCACCGCGACCACGCGCCGAGCGGCGCGCCCTGCACCGGGGAGCAGAGCAAGGAGGACTACGCCGAGATCGCCGCGGCAGCGCGACGTGCCATCGGCGAGGACCCGGCTGCTGTCGTCGACGCGCTCCGGATGCGGATGCGCGAGCTCGCACTCGACGAGCGCTTCGAAGAGGCCGGTGAGGTGCGCGACCGGCTCACGGCCCTGCTCAAGGGCGCAGCCCGTTCCCAGCGCATCGCCCCGCTCGCGGCCAGCCCACAGGTCATCGCGGCGCGCCGGCATCCGCGCGGCGGCTGGGAGCTGGTCTGCATCCGGCACGGCCGACTGGCCGGCTCGACACTCGCCCCACGGGGCGCCGCACCGATGCCCTATGTCGACGCCCTGATCAGCAGTGCCGAGCACGTCGATGCCCCGGTCACCCCCCTTCCGGCTGCGATCATCGAGGAGACCGAGATCATCGCCCGCTGGCTCGACGAGCCCGGGGTCCGGCTCGTCGACCTCGACGGGGTGTGGTCGTGTCCGGTGCGGGGAGCAGCGTCCTACGCCGACGTGCTCGCGGTCTGAGGGCATAGGCTGGCACCGTGATCAGCGCCATCGTCCTCATCCACGCCGACGTCGACCAGATCCCCGAGGTCGCCTCCGCCCTCGTCGAGATCGACGGAGTGAGCGAGGTCTACTCGGTGGCCGGCTCGGTCGACCTCATCGCCATGGTCAAGGTGCGCGAGCACGAGCAGCTTGCCGATGTCATCGCCGACCGGATCGGCAAGGTAGCCGGGGTGACGGCCACGGACACGCACATCGCGTTCCGCACCTACTCCAAGGAGGATCTCGGCGCGGCCTTCAGCCTCGGCGTCGAGTAGTCCCTCAGGCCCGCGTCGCCGCGACCCAGCGCTCCAGCACGGCGGCTGCCGCCCCGGAGTCGATCGCCGCAGTGGCCTGGTCGAGGCCCGCCGCCACCGCCTCGGCCAGCGGCGAGCCCGTGTCGACGAGCGGCAGGGCAAGAGCGACGGCAGCGTTGAGGCGGACCGCGTCGCGGGCGGCCCCGGGGGTACCGGCCAGCACATCTCGCACGACCTGGGCGTTGAAGGCGGCATCGCCGCCCCGCAGCGCCTCGAGCGGCTGGTGCCCGATGCCGTAGTCGACGGGGTCGAGGGCGTGGGTACTCACGACACCGTCGCTCACAAGCCACACCGAGCTCGTCGTCGAGAGCGTGACCTCGTCGAGCCCGTCATCGCCGCGGACGACGACAGCGGTCCTTCCCCGCCCTGCGAAGACCCCCGCGATGAGTGGTGCCACGGTCGCGTCGGCCACGCCGAGCGCCGCATACACCGGCTGGGCGGGGTTGGTGATCGGGCCGAGGACGTTGAAGGCGGTCCCGATGCCGAGCTCCCGGCGGGCCACGGCGGCGTGCCGCATGCTCGGGTGGAAGGCCTGGGCGAAGCAGAACGTAATGCCGGCCTCGGTGGCGACCTCGGCCACCCGCTCCGGAGTGAGCGTCAGGTCGACCCCGAGCGCCTCGAGGACGTCGGCGGAGCCGCTCGAGGAGGATGCCGCCCGGTTGCCGTGCTTGACGACGGTCATCCCGGCTCCGGCGGCCACGAGTGAGGCCATCGTCGAGATGTTCACCGAGTGGTGCCGGTCTCCGCCGGTGCCGACGATGTCGACCGTCGTGCCATGGACCTCGATGCGGTTCGCGTGGGCGAGCATCTCGTCGGCGAGGCCGGTCAGCTCCTCGGTCGTCAGGCCCTTGGCCCGCAGGCCGACGAGGAACCCGGCGAGCTCGACCGCGGTCGCCTCCCCCCGCATGACCTGGCCCATCGCCCAGCGCGTGTCGTCAGCAGTGAGATCGGTGCCCGAGAGCAGCGCCGTGAGCAGGTCGGGCCAGGTGGGCACGGTACGTCTGCCTGAGGTCAGGAGAAGGAGGTGTCAGCGGGCGCGGCGCGCCAGGTCGGCCACCGTGTTCGCGAGGACGATCGGGTCGAGCGGGTGCGGCACTGCGGCCTCGGCCTGGGACCAGGCGGCGAGCCAGCCGTCCTGCGGACGCCCGGTCAGAACGAGGACCGGCGGGCAGTTGAAGACCTCGTTCTTGAGCTGACGGGTCAGCCCGAGCCCACCGACGGGGGCGGACTCGCCGTCGAGGATGAGCAGGTCGAAGTCACCCTGCTCGACCTCGGTCACGACAGCCGGCCCGGTGGCGCACTCGTGCCAGCCGACGACCTCGACATCGCGCGCCGGGCGCCGACCGACGGCGGCGCGCACCGCGTCACGCGTCTCATAGTTGTCGCTGAACAGCAGGATCGTGACCTGGCGCGGCGCGCTCGAGGCGGTGTCCGCAGCAGTGTCCGACGGGGCCGAAGAAGGGCGCGCTGAACTCATGACGTCGATCCTAGCGGGGGTTTGTCGGGGGGTCTGACACCGTCCGCGCTCCAGATAGTGCAGTATTGACCCCGTGGCGACTGCAGCAACCTTCACTGGCGACTCTCGTAACGACCCGCGGCACCCCGTGGTTCCCGTGATTCCGGGACACGGGCCGGCGACGCGACCCAACATGGTCGCCGTCGGCACCATGGTGTGGCTCGCGAGTGAGCTGATGTTCTTCGCGGGCCTGTTCGCGATGTACTTCACGCTCCGGGCCAACGTGCCCGAGGTGTGGGCCGAGAACCTCCATCACCTCAACCTCCCCTTCGCGCTGACCAACACCCTGATCCTCGTGATCTCGTCGGTCTGGTGCCAGCTCGGGGTCTGGAAGGCAGAGGCCGGCCAGGTCGCCCGCACCGGGGGGCTGTTCGAGTTCTCGAAGTGGGGCATGCGTGAGTGGTACGTCCTCACCTTCATCTTCGGCTCGATCTTCATCGCCGGGCAGGTCTTCGAGTACGCCGAGCTCGTGTCGCACGGGGTGACCCTCCAGAGCGACTCCTACGGATCGGTCTTCTATCTCACGACCGGTTTCCACGGCATCCACGTCACCGGTGGACTGATCGCGTTCCTCCTCATCATCGGACGGAGCTTCACCACTCGCCGCTACACCCACGCACAAGCCACCGGCGCAGTGGTCACCTCGTACTACTGGCACTTCGTCGACGTGGTGTGGATCGCCCTGTTCGCGGTGATCTACCTGCTCCGTTAGTCTCATCCGACAACTGCAGCCCCGGACCGGAACGACTTCGAAACAAGAGGAATTGACGTGAACGCACTAGCCGCTCGGCGCCGCCATCCCGCGGCCATCGCGCTGCTGCTGATGCTCGCCCTGGTGGTGACCGGCGGGCTCTACGCAGCCTTTGCGCCGAAGCCCGCCGCTGCTGCTGCGGTGACGGCCGACCAGGTGGAGCAGGGCAAGGCACTGTTCCAGTCGAACTGCGCCAGCTGCCACGGCCTGAACGCCGAGGGCAACGAGACCGAGGTCGGTGACCTCAAGGCCTTCGGCCCCTCGCTCGTCGGCTCCGGCGCCGCCGCGGTGCACTTCCAGATGGAGACCGGCCGAATGCCGCTGGCCTCCGCCGGCGTGCAGGCGCCCCGCGTGAACAAGGTGAAGTTCGAGGAGACCGAGATCGAGGCGATCGCCGCCTACGTCGCCTCCCTCGGCCCCGGCCCCGCACGGCCCGACGAGGAGTGGCTCGACTGGGAGGGCCAGGGTGACGCCGGACGCGGTGGCACGATCTACCGCAGCAACTGCGCCATGTGCCACAGCTCCGCCGCCGTCGGCGGCGCACTGACCCGCGGCAAGTACGCTCCGACCCTCGCCGGCGTCGAAGAGGTCCACATCTACGAGGCGATGCTCACCGGCCCGCAGAACATGCCGGTCTTCAACGACATGAACCTCACTCCCGAGGACAAGCGCGACGTCATCGCCTACGTCAAGCAGATGCAGGAGACGGGCAACCCCGGCGGGCTCGGCCTGGGCGGCTACGGCCCCGCCTCCGAGGGCATGTTCGCCTGGATCTTCGGTCTCGGAATCATGATCGGTGCCGCCGTATGGCTCGGCCAGAAGGGAGCCTGACGTGGCAGACAACGTCAACCAGCCGGGCGGCGACACGCCCGACAAGGATGTCTCGACTGACGCAGTGGCCTACGACCAGGAGGCCTACGACCGCGACGTGAGCACTGCGGTCAGCCTCGACGAGGGGGACCACGTCGGCACCGGCGGACTGCCCGCCCGCTTCGAGAACCCCGGCCTGCCGGCGCACCAGCCGCGGATGTCCGACCTGAGCGAGGCGGCTGCCAAGCGCGCCGAGCGCCAGGTGGCGACCCTGTTCGGCATCTCGATCCTCGGCACGATCGCGTTCCTCGTGGCGTACTTCGCGGTGCCCGTCACGCGCACGATGTTCTTCCCGGGTCTCGGCTACATCAACATGAGCAACTTCCTGCTCGGGACCTTCCTCGGGCTCTCCCTCCTCGGCATCGGCGCCGGTGCGGTCCACTGGGCCAAGACGCTCATGCCCGACGAGGAGGAGGTCGAGATGCGCCACCCGATGCGCAGCTCGGACGAGGAGCGGGCCCGGTTCGGTCAGATCCTCGGTGACGGGGGCGAGAGCTCGCAGCTGACGCGTCGCCCGCTCCTCAAGTACACCCTCGGCGGTGCCCTCGGTCTGTTCGCTCTCCCCCTGGTCGTCCAGGTGGTCGGCAGCCTCGGCCCCTTCGACCGGCCCTACCGCAACCTCCGCCACACCTACTGGGACGGGGAGAAGGCCGCTGACGGCACCTACACCTTCCAGCCGATGCGCCTCATGCGGGACCCGCAGAACACCCCGATCCGGCCCGAGGAGGTCACGATCGGCTCCGCCTACCACGTCCAGCCCGAGGGCCTGCTCGACGGTGGCGTCCAGGAGCAGCACCACATCCTCGAGGAGAAGGGCAAGTCCTCCGTTCTCCTCATGCGCCTGAACCCGGACGACTTCCAGGACACCGAGGGTGGCCGCAAGGCCCGTGACTGGGGCTACGAGGGTATCGTCGCCTACTCCAAGGTCTGCACCCACGTCGGTTGCCCGGTCGGCCTGTACGAGCAGCACACCCACCACCTCCTGTGCCCGTGCCACCAGTCGACCTTCGATGTCACCGATGACTGCAAGGTCATCTTCGGTCCGGCCAAGCGGCCGCTTCCGCAGCTGAAGATCACCGTCGACGACGAGGGCTACCTCGTTGCCGACCAGCCGTTCGACGAGCCGGTCGGTCCGAGCTACTGGGAGCGTGAGAAGGCATGAGCGAGACCACTGTGAGCCGTCCGGCCGACGGACTGCGCGCCGGCGACGTCCCGGTCGAGCGCCGGCCGTCCGGCGCTGCCAAGCGCGTCGGCGGGGTCGCCGGCTGGGTCGACGACCGCACCGGCTCGGCCAAGGGCGTCAACTACCTGCTGCGCAAGGTGTTCCCCGACCACTGGAGCTTCATGCTCGGTGAGGTCGCGATGTACTCCATGATCATCTGCCTGCTCACCGGCGCGTTCCTCACGTTCTGGTTCGTGCCGAGCATGGGGCAGATCGAGTACCAGGGCTCCTACATCCCGATGCAGGGCGTCATCATGTCGGAGGCCTACGCCTCGACGCTGAACATCAGCTTCGACATCAAGGGCGGTCTGCTCATCCGGCAGATCCATCACTGGGCCGCGCTGATGTTCATCGTGTCCGTCTCGGTGCACATGATGCGCGTCTTCTTCACCGGCGCGTTCCGCAAGCCCCGTGAGCTGAACTGGGTCATCGGCACCGTCCTGGCGCTGCTGGCCATCGTCGAGGGCTTCGCCGGCTACTCCCTCCCCGACGACCTGCTCTCGGGCACGGGTCTGCGGGCCATGCAGGGCTTCATCCTCACCGTCCCGGTCATCGGTTCCTACATCGCCTATGCGCTGTTCGGCGCCGACTTCCCCGGTGAGCTGATCATCCCCCGCCTCTACTCGGCGCACGTGCTGCTCATCCCGGCGATCCTCATCGCCCTGTTCACCGCGCACATCATCCTCGTCGCGGTGCAGAAGCACACCCAGTTCCCCGGGCCGGGTCGCACCAACGACAACGTCGTCGGCTACCGCGTCATGCCGGTCTACGCCGCCAAGGCCGGTGGGTTCTTCTTCATCGTCTTCGGTCTGACCGCCCTGATCTCGGCCTTCGTCCAGATCAACGCGGTCTGGGTGCACGGTCCCTACGACCCGTCGGCGGTGACCGCCGGTGCCCAGCCGGACTGGTACATGTGGTTCTCCGACGGAGCGCTGCGACTCCTGCCGGGCTGGATCGAGTTCACCCTCTTCGGGTTCACGTTCTCCCCGAACATCGCACTCGGGTCGATCGTGCTGCTGCCGCTCGTCTACACCGTCCTCGGTGCCTACCCGTTCGTCGAGCGCTGGATCACCGGTGACACCCGTGAGCACCACCTGCTCGACCGTCCGCGTAACGCGCCGGTCCGCACCGCGCTCGGTGTCGCCGCGATCAGCATCTACACGGTGCTCGCGCTCGCCTGTGTCAACGACATCATCGCGATCAAGATGGGTCTGGCGATCAACGACCTCACGATCTTCTTCCGGATCGCGCTGTTCGTCCTGCCCGTGATCATGTTCTGGGTGACCAAGCGGATCTGTCTGTCGCTGCAGCGCCAGGACCGCGACAAGGTCCTGCACGGGCGCGAGACCGGCACGATCGTGCGGACCCCGGAGGGCAAGTTCTACGAGCGTCACGAGGACCTCGACGAGCACACCCGCTGGGAGCTGGTCGACTTCGAGTCGCACGCTCCGGTCCAGATCTCCCCCACCGTCGACGCCAACGGCGTGGCCCGCAAGGGTGCCGGCAAGGACCGCCTCCGCGCAGCCCTGTCGCACTTCTACTTCAAGGACCGCGTCGAGCCCGTCACACCGGCGGAGCTGGCTGCCGCTCACCACGACGGCCACGGCCACGAGGAGATCGAGGCAGGTTCCTCCGAGCACGCCCGGATCGAGTCCGGCCAGCACTAAGAGGGACAACCACTGCGAGGAGAACTGCTGCTGTGCGGCTGAGTGTCCGGGTCCGCCCGGGTGCCAGCCGCACAGCCGTCTCCGGCCGCTACGGCGAACCCGCCCCGGACTCCCCCGGGGTCCTCTGCGTGGCCGTCACCGCGCGAGCGGTCGACGGTGCAGCGACCGATGCGGTCCTGCGGGCCGTCGCCGACGCCTTCGGCCTGCGTCGCCGGGACGTCACCCTCGTGAGCGGCCAGAGGTCCCGCACCAAGGTCCTCGAGCTCGACGGTCGCCCCGCAGAGCTCGAGGAACGCCTCACTGAGCTCCTCGGAGCGTGATCAGGTGGTCGAGGTCACCACTGAGGAGTTCGAGGACGCTGTGAGCGCTGCGCTGGACTCGGTGCCCCCCGAGCTCATGGACATGCTCGACAACGTCGCCTTCTTCGTCGAGGACGAGCCGCCGGCGGACCAGCCGGACGACCTCCTGGGCATCTATGAGGGCACTCCCCTGACCGAGCGGGACTGGGGCTGGGGTGCCGGCGCGCTTCCCGACCGGATCGTGCTGTTCCAGGGACCTCTCATGCGCTTCTGCGAGGACCGCGAGCACCTGGAGGAGGAGATCACCATCACCGTCGTCCACGAGATCGCCCACCACTTCGGCATCGACGACGACCGCCTCCACGCGCTCGGCTGGGGCTGAGACACGCGATCGCACCCTCGTGGGCGGACCCGGGGTCACCAGAGCCGCCCCGACTCCACCCACCACGCCCGCCCGGGCTGCCGGGGGGCCGAGGTCGCACCACCAGCGGACAGGCAGCCAGCCGAGTAGGGTCATGAGCCAGAACGTCGTGAAGCGTCGACCTCCTGGAGGGCAGGATGAGTAGCGCGCAGCAGGCAGATGGTGCCTGGCACGCCAGCGCGTGGAGCGGTCTCGTCCTCGCCCTGGCCCTGGGCGCCGCCACCTACGCGGCCTGGCTCGGCTGGGACAACGAGTACTACTACGACGCGGCCGTCGGCGCCTATCAGGGTCCGTACCGACCGATGCAGGTTGCGGGCTGCGCCCTGACGTTCGGGGTCGTCAATGCGCTGCTCGCGATGCGCTGGCGGCCTCTCATCATCGCAGTCGGCACCACAGTGGGCTTCTGGATCCTCTGGACGCTGCAGGCCGGTAGTCAGGATGAGACCGGCCTCTTCGTCGTCGGATCAGCGCTGCTCCTCGTCGGCCTGGCCCTGGGGAGTGCGCTCACCGCCTGGATCGGGTCCCGCCTCCGGCGCCGCCGGACCGGCTGACCAGGACCGGCCGCCACCGGCCCCGACCGCACAAAGAATCAGGGCCCGGTCACGACGTGCGTGACCAGGCCCTGATCGGGGACGGAGAGTGCCTCTCAGTTGGCGTGCTGGCCCTTGAAGTACTCGAAGGTCCAGCCGAGCAGGGCGGGAATGCCGAGGAGCACGCCGATGGCGAACACCCACCAGCCGACCGCGATGCCGAGGAACAGCAGGGCGGCGGCCAGGGACAGCCACAGCGGCCACCAGCTGTACGGGCTGAAGAAACCGTAGTCTCCCTGGATCTGCTCGATGTTGCCGCGCAGGTCGTCCTCGGGCGCCGCGTCGAGCACCCGGTCACTGACGTGCAGATAGCCGGCAAGGAACCAGAAGAAGAAGCCCGAGAGCAGCAGACCGACGATGCCGACCGGCTCGACCCGGTCCGGGAGGTAGTTCAGACCCCAGACGACATAGACGGCAGCGAAGACCATGAAGATCACGCCGAGGACGAGGAACAGCTTGACGGAGTAGCGCATCGGTCAGTGCTCCTTCCGGCTCGCGACGAGGACCGGGTCCGCGGCCAGATCGCCGCGCACGTCGTGCGGTGCCGCCTCGGGGTGGTTGAGGTCGAACGCGGGACGCTCGGACCGGATCCGGATGATCTGGTCGAAGTTGTGCCGCGGCGGCGGGCAGGACGTCGTCCACTCCAGTGAGGCGCCGTAGCCCCACGGGTCGTTGCTCTCGACCTTCGGTGCGGTCTTCCACGTGATCCACACGTTCCACAGGAACACGAGGGTGGAGATGCCGAGGAGGAAGGCGAACACCGTGGAGAACTGGTTCATGAAGCGGAACCCGTCCTCGACGAGGTAGTCGGCGTAGCGGCGCGGGAAGCCCCAGATGCCGAGGATGTGCTGGATGAAGAACGTGCCGTGGAAGCCGATGAACAGCATCCAGAAGTGGATCTTGCCGAGCCGCTCGTTGAGCATCTTGCCGGTGAGCTTGGGCCACCAGAAGTAGTAGCCGGAGAACATCGCGAACACGACGGTGCCGAAGACGGTGTAGTGGAAGTGGGCCACGACGAAGTAGGTGTCGGAGATGTGGAAGTCCAGGGCCGGCATGGCGAGGATGACGCCGGTCAGGCCACCGAAGAGGAAGGTGACGATGAAGCCGACCGCCCACAGCATGGGGGTGGCCATGACGACCTTGCCGCCCCACATCGTGCCGATCCAGTTGAAGAACTTCACTCCTGTCGGTACTGCGATGAACATGGTCATGATCGCGAAGAACGGCAGGAGCACTTGTCCGGTGACGTACATGTGGTGCGCCCAGACCGACATCGACAGCGCGGCGATGGCGATCGTCGCATACACAAGCGTCTTGTAGCCGAAGATCGGCTTGCGGCTGAACACCGGGATGACCTCGGAGATGATTCCGAAGAACGGCAGCGCGATGACATAGACCTCGGGGTGCCCGAAGAACCAGAAGAGGTGCTGATAGAGCATGACTCCTCCGGATCCCGGGTCGTAGATGTTCGCGCCGAACCGGCGGTCGGCACCGAGGGCCAGCAGCGTGGCGGCCAGCACCGGGAAGATGAGGAGCACGAGGATCGAGGTCACCAGGACGGTCCAGGTGAACACCGGCATCCGGAACATCGTCATGCCCGGAGCACGCATGGTGAGGATCGTCGTGATGAAGTTGACCGAGCCCAAGATGGTGCCGAAGCCACCGAGGCCGAGGCCGAAGATCCACAGGTCGCCACCAAGGCCCGGGCTGTAGGCGACGTCCGAGAGCGGGACGTAGGCGAACCAGCCGAACGAGGCGGCGCCGTCCGGGGTGAGGAAGCCGGCGAAGGCGATGAGGCCGCCGAACAGGTACAGCCAGTAGGCAAACATGTTCAGCCGCGGGAAGGAGACGTCCGGGCTGCCGATCTGCAGCGGGACGAGCGCGTTGGCGAAGGCTGCGAACAGCGGTGTCGCGAAGAGCAGCAGCATGATCGTGCCGTGCATCGTGAACAGCTGGTTGAACTGGTCGGCGTTGTCGACGACCTGCAGCCCCTCGGTCCACAGCTCGGCACGGATGATCAGCGCCAGCGCACCACCGATGAGGAACCACGCGAAGGAGGTGATGAAGTAGAGGTTGCCGATGACCTTGTGGTCGGTCGTCGCCAGCCACCGCACGGCCTGGGAACCGGGCAGGGCACGGGTGTGGCTCGGCGCACCCTCAGCGGTGCGCAGCATCGTCGACTCGGACGCGGTCGCCATGCTCATCGACTCCCTTCACGAATGAGGTTCTGGTCTCGCTCCATGAGCTTCTCCATGTTGTGTTCGTCCGTCATCAGGCCGGTGTTGCCCGATGCGCGCAGCGCCTCCATCTGGGCGTCGTACTCGTCCTGCTCGACGACGTGGATGTTGAAGAGCATGTAGGAGTGGTAGTCACCGCACAGCTCGGCGCACTTGCCCTGGAAGGTGCCGGTCTGGGTGGGCGTCACGGCGAAGCTGTTGACCCGGCCGGGGATCATGTCGAGCTTCTGGTGGAACTGCGGCACCCAGAAGGAGTGGATGACGTCGCGGGAGGTGAGCACGAACTCGGTGCGCTCTCCGACGACGATGTAGAGGTCCGGCAGGGTCGCCTCGACCCCGTCCTGACCGGTCAGCCGGGCCTGGGTGCCGGCGAGGTGGACATCGTCGTTGACATAGTTGAAGTCCCAGCTCCAGCGCTTGCCGATGACGTGCACGACGTTGTCGGGCGGGCTGCTCGTGTCGAGCAGGATCTCCTCGTCGCGGGCCGTGTAGAAGAACAGCACGAGCACCATGAAGATCGGCACGACGGTGTAGAGGACCTCGATCGGCACGTTGTAGCGCAGCTGCTCGGGCAGCTCGTCGTCACCGTCCTTGTGGCGGTAGACGATGAGGCACCAGAACAGCAGGCCGAGCACGAGCACACCGACCGCGATGGCGGCGATCCACGTGCCCACCCACAGGCGCGTGACCCGCTCGGCACCCTCGGTGATCGGCGGGATGAGCAGGCCGTCGGACAAGCTGGCGCGGCAGCCGGTGAGCACGAAGGCACCGACGACGATCATCGCGACGGATGCGAGTCGACGACCCCGTCCCCGCCGCGGTGCACCACCGACGAGACTGTCAGAGCTAGGCACTAGGGAACCTCTCTCGAGCATGGAAAACAGACACGTTCGCAGACACACTACTCCAGCGAGGGGGTGGAATTGGGCCAGGGTGGAGATAGCGTCGTGGCGTGCCCGAGTCGACTCCGCCCAGTAGCCCGACGAGTCTGCTTCTCGACGCTGCCCAGGGCCCGCTCCATCCCGCGGCGCGGGAGACCCTCCTCGCCGGCCTGGACGCCGGGTGGGCCGACCCGCGCAGACTCTATGCACCTGCCCGGCGATCCCGCGCGCTGCTCGACCAGGCCCGCGAGATCATCGCCCATGGCCTGGGCGTGCGACCGAACGAGCTGAGTTTCCACGCGAGCGGCGCCGATGCCCTCCAGACCGGCCTGACCGGCCTCCTCCACGCCCGGCGGCGTCGTGGCCGGACCCTTGCCGCGAGCGCTGTCGAGCACTCCGTGGTCCTCACTCACGGCCGTGCCCGCGCCGCGCAGGACCCGGCTGACGCCCTGGCCGTCGTCCCCGTCGACGAATTCGGTCGGGTCGATCTCACGGAGTGGGACGCAGCCGTGGCCGGGGACGGCGTGGCCGTCGCCGCCCTCCAGCACGCCAACGGCGAGGTCGGCACCGTCCAGCCGCTCGAGGAGGGGTATGCGCGGGCCCAGCAGTCGGGCGTTCCCCTCCTGTGCGACGCCCAGGCGAGCCTCGGTCGGATCGCCGCGCCGAGCGCAGCGGACGTTATCGCCGGCAGCGCGGCGAGCTTCGGCGGCCCACCGATCGGGCTGCTCGTCGTGCGCGAGGGCACCCGCTTCGCTCTGCCGGGACGCCCTCTTGAGGCCGAGCACGGCAGGTCGGCGGCCGACCCGTGGGTGCCCCTGGTCCTGGCGGCGGCCGAGGCCTGGCGTCAGGTGGAGGCGGTTCGTGAGGAGGAGGCTGCCGCGGCCTTCGCTCTCATCGAACGCCTCCGGGATGCTCTGTCGGACATCGACGGGCTCGCGGTGGCGGGCCATCCCACCGAGCGACTACCCCACGTCCTGACGGCCTCCGCCCTCTATGTCGATGGCGAGACGGTCGTCCACGAGCTCTCCCGGCACGGGATCGCGGTGGCCTCGGGCTCGGCCTGCACGGCGAGCACGCTCGAGCCGAGCCACGTGCTCGCGGCGATGGGCGCCCTCAGCCACGGCAACATCCGGATCACCCTGCCGCTGGAGGCTGTCAGTCCCGACCGCGAGCAGGCCTGCGCCGCTCTGCCCGAGGTGCTGGAGGAAGTCGTCACCCGGGCCCGCTCGCAGGTCTGGGGTGGGCAGTCGGAGTCGGCGGGTCGTGCCGGCGGCGCCGGCGTCGACTCCCGCGGAACCCTGTGTCCGCAGCCCGTCATCGACATCGCGCGCTGGTGGCGTGCCAACCCGGATGCGACAGAGGTCACCCTCCTCGCCGACGACGAGGCGGCGCGCGTCGATGTGCCCGCCTGGTGCCGGATGACCGGCCGCCCACTGCGGGAGGTGCGGGAGCTGGCCGACGGCGGCACCGCATACGTCATCGGCAGCGGTGCCGAAGCGACCTCACAGCGGCCGTAGCGGCTCGCGCAGGGCCCGCTCCAGCGCGTCCAGGTATGCGGCGCGTGGGATCTCGACCATCCCGAGAGTCTGCAGATGGGGAGTCTGCCACTGGACATCGATGACCCGGTGTGAGGGCTCGTCGCCGAAGAACCGTTCGGCGAGCGCGACGAGGGCAGCCTTGGACGCGTCGGTCTCGCGGTAGAACATCGACTCCCCCGCGAACAGCCCGCCGGTCATGATCCCGTACAGCCCCCCGACGAGCCGGCCGTCCCGCCACGTCTCGATCGAGTGGGCCCAACCGAGCTCGTGGAGGCGGGTATAGGCGTCGATGATCTCGGCGGTGATCCACCGGCCGTCCCGTCGTCGGTCGGCGCAGGCGGCGATGACGTCGGAGAAGGCGGTGTTCACGCGGATCTCGAAGCGCCGGCAGGAGCGGCGCAGCGACCGCGAGACATGCAGCCCCCGGGGCAGGAGGACGCCCCGCGGGTCGGGTGACCACCAGCCGAGCGGGTCGCCTCCGTGCCGGCCGATCCCCATCGGGAACACGCCGCTGCGATAGGCCTGGAGCACGGTCGCCGGCTCGAGATCGGCGCCGACGGCGAGGAGGTCCTCCCCGGGGCCGGCCGCGGCGGGATTCATCACCCAGCGCGAGGGCGGCGGCTCGATCGGGGGCCAGGCCGGCATGGTCAGAACCGGGACGGGACCAGGCTCACGGGCGCGGGCACGAGATGTGCGGCTCGATCTCGTCCGCGGCCGCCTCGCCATAGCTCTCCCGGAGCCGGCCGAGCAGATGGGACTTCGAGAGCCGATACTCCTGGGTGCCGACCGTCTCGATGACATAACCGGCCAGAACGGAGCCCAGCTGGGCGCAGCGCTCGTGGCTGAGGTCGTTGACCAGACCGGTGAGGAAGCCGGCGCGGAAGGCGTCACCGACGCCGGTGGGATCGACTGGGGAGACGCCCTTGGCGACGTCGACGTGGATAGGGTCCTCGCCCTTGGTGACGATGGTGGCGCCGTCCTTGCCCTTGGTGATGACCCTGGTGCCGACCCGCTCGGAGATCTCCTCCGCGGACCAGCCGGTCTTCTTCTCGGTGAGGTGGCTCTCGTACTCGTTCGTGAAGAGGTAGTGCGCCCCGTCGATGAGTCGGCGGATGAAGGCGCCGTCGGCGAACGCCAGCTGCTGGCTCGGGTCGGCGACGAACCGCAGGCCGCGGGTGCGGCACTCGTCGCAGTGGCGGGCCATCGCCTCGGGGTCGTCGGCACCGATCAGGACGAGGTCGAGCCCTCCGACGCGCTGCGCGATCGGGCCGAGCTCGATGTTGCGGGCCTCGGCCATGGCACCGGCGTAGAAGGTCGCCATCTGCGCCATGTCCTGGTCGGTCGTGCAGACGAACCGGGCGGTGTGCAGCGTCTCGGAGGTGTGGATCGACTCGCAGTCGACCCCGTGCCGCTCCAGCCAGGACCGGTAGTCGGCGAAGTCCTCGCCCACTGAGCCGACGAGCACCGGGTGCTGGCCGAGCTGGGCCATGCCGAAGGAGATGTTCGCCGCGATGCCGCCGCGGCGGATCTGCAGGTCGCTGGCGAGGAAGGATACGGAGATCTTGTCGAGCTGCTCGACGACGAGGCTGTCGGCGAAGCGACCCTCGAAGGTCATCAGGTGGTCGGTCGCGATGGAGCCGCAGATGGCGATGCGCACGGCGCTGACGCTACCCGACGCCGGTGGCCGGGCAGCGCAACGGCCCTGCACCGGAGGGGTGGTGCAGGGCCGTTGACGACGGGGTATGCGGCGCGAACCGCAGTCGTGCGTGTCGCCTCAGCTGAAGCTGTCGCCGCAGGCGCACGAGGAGCCGGCGTTCGGGTTGTCGATCGTGAAGCCCTGCTTCTCGATGGTGTCGGCGAAGTCGATCGTCGCGCCGTCGAGGTAGGGGCCGCTCATCCGGTCGACAACGACACCGACGCCGTCGAAGTCGACCACGAGGTCGCCGTCGAGGCTGCGCTCGTCGAAGTAGAGCTGGTAGATCAGGCCCGAGCACCCGCCCGGCTGGACGCCGACGCGCAGGCGGAGGTCGTCGCGACCCTCCTGCTCGAGGAGGGACTTGACCTTGGCGGCGGCCACGTCGGTGAGGACGACGCCGTGGGCCTTGGTCTCGGTGGTGGTCTGCTCAGTCACAGGAGATCGGTGTCCTTCGAGGATCGAGGTCAGTCGGGTGCTCTCCGGTCAACATAGGTCATCGCCGGTGCATTCCCAGTCGGACCAGGATACGTCGTGCGTCAGGGCCGGGGCGACCACGTGCGCGCGACCCGAGCGACTCTGGCCTCGAGGGAACCCACCGGGTCGAGCATCGCGGCGTCGACGTCCTCGGGTCGCTCGGCCACCGCATACGTCCCTGACAGCCCGATGCCCATGGCCTCGCGGCGGCCGACGAGCACCTGCCCGGCAATGGCGATGCTCGGCGTCGCGACCTCCAGTGCGGTCCGGGCGACGCCGGCGACGACCTTGCCCTGGACACTCTGCCAGTCGAGCTTGCCCTCGCCGGTGACGACGAGGGAGGCATCGGCGATCCGGTCGCGCAGTCCGACGGTCTCGATGACGAGGTCGACCCCACTGATCTGGCGGGCCCCGAGCGCAAGCAGCCCGTAGCCGAGGCCGCCGCCGGCTCCTGCCCCGGTCGCGCGGTCGAGGCGGAGCGGTCGCCCGGTGAGCAGGTCCGTCGGGGTATCGAGGCAGCGGGTCACGACCTCGTGGAAGCGTCCGAGGGAGGCCTCGAGCGCCTGGGCCTGTTCGGGGGTCGCGCCCTTCTGCGCCGCGAACACGGCGCTGGCACCCTTGAGCCCGAGCAGGGGTGACTCGACGTCCGTCGCGGCAACGATGTCGATGCCGGAGAACCGGCGCCGGACGTCCTGGAGCGGAGCGAGGTCCTCGTCGCTGAGCAGGCCCAGTCCTCCGCCACCGGCGGTGAGCAGCGGGCTCTCCCCCGCACCCAGTGCAGCGAGCATGCCGGCACCGCCGTCGTTGGTGCCGGAGCCGCCCAGACCCACGACGACCCGCTCGGCTCCCTCCGCCACGGCGATCTCGATGAGCTGCCCCACCCCGAAGGTGCTCGTGCGGGTGGGGTCGCGGTCCGCGGCGTCCAGCAGGTGCAGTCCTGCCGCGTGCGCCGACTCGATGTAGGCGGTGGGCACCGCCCCCGCCACCCCGCTCGCCGCCCGGTCGAGAAGAATCGCCGCCGGGGCCGGGCGACCGAGGGGGTCCTGCACCGTCGCAGCGATGGTCTCCGCGCCGTTGTCTGCGAGCGCGGTCGCGAGGACGTCGATGAATCCCGGCCCACCGTCGGACAGCGGGACCTGGACGAGCTCGTCGTGCGGTGCGGTGCGCGCCCACCCCTGCGCCATCGCCTCAGCGGCCTGAGCGGCGGTGAGGGTGTCGGTGAAGCAGTCGGGGGCTATGACGACGCGCACGGAGTCCAGACTATGTCCGAGCCGGCCGACCGCTCGGGTCAGCGGGTGAGGTCGAGGGGCCGGAAGCTCACCGGGAACGGGGCGTCGGTGGAGAACAGGTCCTCACCCTCGACGATCTGCGCCGTGACATAGCGTCCGTCGACGAGCCGAAACTCCCGGATCGCTGGGTGCTCGGGATCGATGACCCAGTAGTGCTCGACTCCGAAACGGGCCAGCGCCTCGGGCTTGCGGACCAGGTCGGTCCGGCGGCTCGACGGGGACAGGATCTCGACGACGAGCGAAGGCGCCCGGACCACTTCCGAGCCGGTTCGCACGTCCCGGTCGACGACCATGAGGTCGGGCTGGATCACCGTGCGCTCGCCGGCGCGCAGGTCCAGCGGGGCGGAGAACACCCTCAGGTTGTCGGGCACGGCCTCCCGAAGAATGCCGAACACCTCGGAGTGAACCACCTGGTGAGGCACGCTCGGACCCGGTGTCATGACCAGCTCACCGTCGATCAGCTGGATGACGAAGTCGTCGCGCTGCTCCCGATATGCGTGCAGATCCTCGACGGTATAGATCCCGACGTCCATCAGACTCATGCTCCCCATCGTGCCCCTCTCTGCGCATACCGTCCAGCATGCCCTCGACCGGTGACAAGCCTTGAGGCTTATCCACAGTGACCTACGATCGACACATGACTGCGACGTCCTCTGAGCCCCGGACCCCCCTGTCGCTGCTCGTGCTCGGGCACGGCACCGACCTGCGCAGCGAGCGCGGCGTCGAGTGTCCCGGCGATCTCCCGGCGCCCTCCGACCCGTCGCTCGTCGAGCGCGCCCGGGCTGCCAAGGCGGCGCTCGGCGAGAAGGTGTTCGTCCTCGGCCACCACTACCAGCGTGACGAGGTCATCGAGTTCGCCGATGTGACCGGCGACTCGTTCAAGCTCGCCAAGGAGGCAGCGGCCCGGCCGGAGGCCCCGTGGATCGTCTTCTGCGGGGTGCACTTCATGGCCGAGTCCGCAGACATCCTCACCTCCGACGACCAGACCGTCATCCTCCCGGACCTCGCAGCGGGTTGCTCGATGGCCGACATGGCCGCGATCAACCAGGTCGAGGACGCCTGGGACGACCTCGTCGAGGCCGGTGTCGCCGAGGACACCATCCCGGTGACCTACATGAACTCCTCCGCAGCGATCAAGGCCTTCACCGGTCGCCACGGCGGGACGATCTGCACGAGCTCGAACGCCAAGACCGCGCTGGCCTGGGCCCTCGAGCAGCGCGGCGACGGCCGGATCGAGCGCGGAACGGGCAAGGTGCTGTTCCTGCCCGACCAGCACCTCGGCCGCAACACGTATGTCCGTGAGCTCGGCGGTTCCCTCGACGACTGTGTCGTCTTCGACCCGCACCGCCCGATGGGTGGGCTCACGGTCCAGCAGCTCCAGGACGCCCGGATGATCCTGTGGCGGGGACACTGCTCGGTGCACGGCCGCTTCACCGTCGATGCCGTCGAGACCGCGCGTCGCGAGATCCCCGGCGTCAAGGTCATCGTCCACCCTGAGTGCCGCTACGAGGTCGTCGAGCTGGCCGACGAGGTCGGCTCGACCGAGAAGATCATCAAGACGATCGCCGCGGCGCCGGCCGGCACGAAGTGGGTCGTCGGCACCGAGCTCAACCTGGTGAAGCGCCTCGCCCAGCAGTTCCCCGACCAGCAGGTCTCCTTCCTCGAGAAGAACGTCTGCTACTGCTCGACGATGAACCGGATCGATCTGCCCCACCTCGTCTGGGCGCTGGAGTCCCTCGTCGACGACCGGGTCGTCAACCCCATCAAGGTCGATGACCAGGTGGCCCACTACGCCCGTGTCGCCCTCGACCAGATGCTCGCTCTCCCAGGCGAGACCCACAAGGACTGACCAGACCGCGTGGGCGGACCCGCCAGGGATGGGTACGTTCAGTCCTCGGGTGGGAGTCCGAGGTCGCGGACGAGGTAGAGCCAGGGGAACGCCCGGACCGCGATCTGCCAGCCGTCGCGTTGGTATGCGTCGGCAGGCTTGCGCCAGAGCACCCGCCTGGTCTCCCACTGGGTGGCGGTGCGCTCGACGACGTGGAACAGCATCCCCGCGCCGACCGTCCGCCAGCCCTGACGGCCGGCCAGCGCCAGCTCCGGTAGCTCGTCGAGCGCGGTGACCGGCCCGAGCCGGCGCCGCTCGGGCTCGACGGGCTCTGCCAGGGCCGCACCGAAACGCTGCTGGACCGCCTGGCGGGAGAGTCCGAGAACCTCCCCGATCGCCGCCCAGGAGTGCCCACCCGCCCGGGCAGCGGAGATCGACTGGCGCAGGATGCCGTTCACAACCGCGTCGGCGTCGGCAGCGCGGCGGACCAGCGCAAGATGGTCCGGATCATCCTCCGTCGTCCCGAGGATGGTCACCGAGAGACGGTCCACGAGCTCCGGGTCAGGACTCATCGGTGCTCCGCCCTGCGCTCGGCCGCCACATTCCGGTGGTGTCGCCCTGGGTCGGTCGGCGGAACGAGTAGACGAGCCAGAACACGGCCATGACGATGAGGGCAGCGCCTCCCCCCTGGAAGAAACCCTTGAAGAAGCCGCCGTCCGGGACTGTGGCGAGCCAGAGGAAGACGACCCCGAGCACGGCGAAGAGTGCCGCGAGGAGGCGATAGGTGCGCTTGACGGTGGTGACTGCCGGTGCTGTATCCATGCGTCAAGAATATGTTGACATATAACCCATGTCAAGAACTTCTTGACGCGCTCCCCTCTCCGCGGGTGGAGGTGTAAGGCGACGCTCAGGCGTCGCCGCATACCTCCACTCGGGCGACACCGGGCGGAGGACGCCGGCCTGCCTACCTCAGCGGCGGAAGAACATTCCCTCGGCATCGAGCAGCGGGTTGTCCTCGCGGGAGATCCGCTCCCCCACCGGAGGCGGGCCGGGAGGGGTCCCGTCGCCGAAGGGGCGCCCACCGAGCAGCTCCCGTCCGTGCGGTCGGGCCCAGCTCCACAGATCCGGCCCCTTCGGGACGATCTGGGTGGGGTTGATGTCGGTGTGCACCTCGTAGTAGTGCCGCTTGATGTCGGTGAAGTGCGTGCAGTCGCCGAACCCGGGTGTCTGGAACAGGTCACGCGCGTAGGCCCAGAGCACCGGCACCTCGGAGAGCTTGGAGCGGTTGCACTTGAAGTGCCCGTGATAGACGGGGTCGAACCGGGTGAGCGTCGTGAACAGCCGCACGTCCGCCTCGGTGATCGTGTCGCCGACGAGGTAGCGCTGACCGGCCAGCCGCTCGCTCAGCCAGTCGAGAGCGGTGAACAGACGGTCGTAGGCCGCGTCGTAGGCGTCCTGGGTGCCGGCGAAGCCACAGCGGTACACGCCGTTGTTCACCTCGGTGTAGACCCGCTTGTTGACCGTGTCGATCTCCTCGCGCAGGTGCCCCGGATACAGGTCAGGGGCGCCCTCGCGGTGGAGCTCACGCCACTGCGTCGAGAAGTCGACGGTGATCGACGGGAAGTCGTTCGTCACGACCTTCCCGGTCGGCACGTCGACGACGGCGGGAACGGTGATGCCGCGGGGATACTCGGGGTCGCGGGCCAGATAGGCGTCCTTGATGCGCGGGATGCCGAGGACCGGGTCCAGTCCGTCGGGGTCCTTGTCGAAGGTCCAGCTGTCCGAGTCGTGGGTCGGCCCACAGACCCCCATCGAGAGGACGTTCTCGAGGCCGAGCAGCCGGCGCACGATGATCGTCCGGTTCGCCCACGGGCAGGCCCAGGCAACCACCAGCCGGTAGCGGTCCGCCTCGACGGGCCAGCGCCCATCGGCCCCGTCATCGTTGCCGCCCTCGGCGACGATGCGGTCCGAGATATACCTCGTGTCCCGCTCGTAGCTCGGCTCGACATACGTTCCCTGGCGTGGCTCAGCCATTCGATCGTCCTTCCCGACGGGCGCCGAGGCGGGCCAGCAGGATGGCCTCGGCGATGCATACCTTCTCGAACTCTCCCAGATGGAGCGACTCGTTGGCCCCGTGGGCCCGGGTGTCCGGGTCCTCGACGCCGGTGACGAGGATCGCCGCGTCGGGGAACTTCTCGGCGAACGCGGCGACGAACGGGATCGACCCTCCCACGCCGATGTCGACCGGCTCGACGCCCCACGCGTCGGTGAACGCCGCGCGGGCCTCGTCGTAGATCGGACCCTGGGCGTCGGCCGCGAACCCCAGGCCCCGCTCCTCGAGCTCGACCTCGACCTGCGCCCCCCACGGGACCTGCGCGAGCAGGTGTGCCTTGACCAGCTCGAAGGCCTCGAGGTCGTCCTGGTCGGCAGCGAGCCGCACCGAGACCTTGGCCCGCGCGCTCGGGGTGAGCGTGTTCGACGCTGTCCCGACCGAGGGTGCGTCGATGCCGATGATCGTTGCCGACGGCTTGGTCCACATCCGCGACAGCAACGAGTCCGAGCCGATCGTCTCGACCCCGTCGAGCAGCCCGGACTCCGCGCGCAGCCGCTCCTCGGAGAACTCCAGGTCGGCGGCATGCCCCGAGCGCAGTCCCTCGACAGCGAGGTTGCCCTCGTCGTCATGCAGGCTCGCGAGGACCCGGACCAGAGCCATGAGAGCGTCGGGCACCGCGCCGCCGAACATGCCGGAGTGGATGCCGTGGTCGAGTGTCCGCGCCGTGACGACGACCCGGATCATCCCGCGCAGGGTCGTCGTCAGCGCCGGCTCACCGATGGCCCAGTTCGTCGAGTCGGCCAGGACGATCGCGTCGGCGCGCAGCTTCTCACCGTGGCGCTCGAGGATCTGCGGGAGGGAGTCCGAGCCGATCTCCTCCTCACCCTCGACGAACACCGTGACCCCGACCGGCAGATCACCCGCGTGGGCACGCAGTGCCGCGATGTGGGCCATGACACCGGCCTTGTCGTCGGCGGCACCGCGGCCGTAGAGGCGGCCGTCACGCTCGGTCGGCTCGAACGGCGGACTGTCCCAGTCGGCCTCGTCACCGACCGGCTGGACGTCGTGGTGGGCGTACAGCATGACCGTCGGGGCACCCGGCGGGCCGGCTCTGTGGCCGATGACCGCGGGACGTCCTCCCTCACGGACGATCTCCACCTCGAGACCCTCGGCCCGGAGCAGCCCCGCCGTGGCCTCGGCACTGCGCTCGACCTGCGCCTGGTCATAGGCATCGAGCGAGATGCTCGGGATGCGGGTCAACGCCTCGAGGTCGGCCCGCACCTGGGGCATGAGCTCACGGACTCGGTCGGCGATAGCGGCAGTGTCGAGGCCGCCCGCCACCTGGGAAGAATCATGGGATGGGGTCACCCGGACACCCTAGCGACTGTGTGACATACAGTTCAGGGTGTGTTTGGCCGGAAGAAGGAGACTCTGCAGGAGGACGTGACCTCCGCCGCGGAGCAGAACCACCCGTACCGCGAGGGCGCGAAGAACCGCCCCACACCGAAGCGCAAGGAGCGCGAGGCGGCTCGCAAGCGACCCCTCGTCGTCGACGACCGCAAGGCGGCCAAGCAGCGAGCCCGCGAGGAGCGGCGCAAGCAGGCCGCGATCCAGCACCAGGCCATGCTCTCCGGCGACGAGAAGCACCTCCCGCCCCGGGACCGCGGACCGGTCCGCAGGTTCATCCGCGACTATGTCGACGCCCGCTGGAACGTCGGCGAGTGGCTGCTGCCGATCATGCTCGTCACGCTCATCGTCAGCTATGTCCGTCCGAACCAGTGGACCCTGCTCGTCACCTTCGGCCTCTATCTCATCGTCCTGGCCGCGATCGTCGACAGCGTGCTCGTCTGGCGCCGGATGAAGAAGATGCTCAGCGGGAAGTACTCGGCGGCAGACCTCTCCGGCGGCGGTTTCTACACGTTCATGCGCACGTTCCAGCTGCGCCGCTGGCGGATGCCGCGCCCGCAGGTGCAGCGCGGCGAGTTCCCGACTGCCTGACCCGCAGGCTGGCTACTCGGCCGCCTCGAGGGACATCGGCCCGTAGACGTCGGTCCCGTCGCGCTGCAACGTCACCGCCGCCACGCCGGCGTCCGACAGCTCCTCCCACGACTCGCTGAACCACGCCTCGGCGTCCGCCTGGGTCGGGAACACCGAGCTCCCGAGCGACTCGTCCGTCACCGGCACGCCGGCGGCATCGAGGAACACCCATCGGTATGCGTCGCTCACCGCTACCTCCCCTGCTCAGTTCTCGCGGACGGAGACATCGACGAACGGTGGCTTGACGACGTCGGCGGGAACCTCACGCCCCCGGACGTCGATGACGACCGAGTCGCCGACGGCGACAGAGCGGTCGAGCAGCGCGAGCGCGATCCCGTTCTTCAAGGTCGGCGAGAACGTTCCCGACGTCACCTCCCCCACCGCGTCACCGTCCGCGGTGCGTACCTCGCATCCGGAGCGCGGGATGCCCCGGCCGGTCGCGACGAGGCCGCGGAGCAGCCGCGAGGTCTTGGCGGCCCGCTGCTCGGCGACGGCCTCCTTGCCCCAGAAGGTGTCCTTGTCCCAGCCGACCGCCCAGCCCGCCAGGGCCATGACCGGGGAGATGTCCGGGCCGAGGTCGTTGCCGTGCAGCGGGTAGCCCATCTCGGTCCGGAGGGTGTCGCGGGCGCCGAGCCCGCAGGGCAGTCCGTCGAACTGCTGGGCCGCCTCGATCAGGGCGTCCCACAGCCGCGGGGTGCTCCCCCACGTCGGGAGCACCTCGTAGCCGCGCTCGCCGGTGTATCCCGTGCGGCAGACGATGACCGGCTCGCCCTCCCACTGCGCCTCGACGAAGCTCATGTACTCGTGACCGGTCGGCAGGCCGAGGGCCTCGAGGACCTCGTCGCTCCTGGTGCCCTGGACGGCGATGACGCCGTAGTCGGCATGCTCGTTGGTCACGGTGATGCCCTCGGGCGCGGCCGCCTCGAGGAGATCGACGACACGGGTCGTGTTCGCCGCGTTCGGGATGAGGAAGACCTCCTCCTCGCTGACGAGGTACTGGATGAGGTCGTCGATGACGCCGCCGCTGTCGTCGAGGCACATCGTGTACTGGGCCTTGCCCGGCTCGATCCGTCGCAGGTCGTTCGTGAAGCACGAGTTGACGAAGTCGACCGCCCCGGGGCCGGTGACCCGCACCTTGCCCAGGTGTGAGACGTCGAAGATCCCGACCCGGTCGCGGACCGCTGTGTGCTCGGCGACGACTCCGGCGCCGGGGTACTCGATCGGCATGGCCCAGCCGCCGAAGTCGGCCATCTTCGCCCCGAGGGCGGTGTGCCGGTCGTGCAGGGGCGAATGGCGCAGGTCAGCGAGCGCGTCTTCAGTCATGCGGCCCAACATACCGGGGGCTAGTGTGGTGGTGCGTCCCCAAGAATCAAGGAGTCACCACCCCATGCCCGCTGCTGCCACGACGCCCGCTCTCTCGCTGCCCGTCGTCTCCACGCCCTCGGTCGCTCTCACGACGAGCGACCCCGCGACCCTGACTGCCGACGCACTCGTCGTCGGTGCCGTCGCCGTGGACGGGACGGCGAGCCTCGTCCGCGGCCACGGTCTGCCCCGCAACGCGACGAGCCACCTCAAGACTGCCCTGGAGACCGTGAGCGCCTCGGGCAAGGCCGAGGAGGTCACGACCTTCGTCGCCGTCCCAGGTGTCAAGGCCAAGCGCGTGCTCGTCGTCGGCCTCGGCGCGGGCTCGGCGACGAGTGCCCCGTCCGACACCGAGGTGCTCCGCCGGGCGGCGGGGGCCGCAGCCCGGACCATGAAGAAGAACGCGTCCCTCGCCCTGGCCCTGCCGGCAGCGAGCCGCGAGGCTGTCGCCGCCGTGGCAGAGGGTGCCGTCGCCGGCAGCTACGACATCCACAAGCACACCGCGAAGGACGCTGCAGAGCCGCGCGTCGGTGCGATCGAGATCGTCACGACCGTCAAGGACGAGGGCGGCCTGCTCGAGCGGATCACCGTCCTCGGTGAGTCACGGGCCTGGGCGCGCGACCTCGTCAACACTCCCCCGAACCTGCTCTTCCCGCAGTCTTTCGCCGACGCCGTGATCGCCAAGGTCAAGGAGACCAAGGCGCGCATCACCGTCGAGGTGCTCGACGAGAAGGCCCTCGCCAAGGGCGGATTCGGCGGGATCCTCGCCGTCGGGCAGGCCAGCGCCCGCCA
>JAAYSB010000114.1 GCA_012518475.1 Intrasporangiaceae bacterium
CGGCGGCGGCCGCCGGCGCCGGGGGCTGCGAAGCCCTCGGCGCCGACGACCGCCTCGAGACCGACGAGGACGGGTCGCGCCACCTCAGATGGCAGCGACACCGTGTTCTCCCGTGCGGACCCGAGCCACATCCTCGACGGGCAGGACCCACACCTTTCCGTCGCCGATGCGGCCGGTACTGGCGGCCTTGACGATGACGTCGACGACCGAGCGGGCGTCGAGGTCCTCGACGAGCACCTCGAGGCGAACCTTGGGCACGAAGTCGACGGTGTACTCAGCACCGCGGTAGACCTCGCTGTGACCGCGCTGGCGGCCGTAGCCGGACGCCTCGGTCTCGGTCATCCCGCTGATGCCGTAGGCCTCGAGGGCCTCCTTGACCTCGTCGAGCTGGTGCGGCTTGATGACGGCGGTGATGAGCTTCATGACCGGGTCTCCCTCGTGTCGGTGGTGTCGATATCAGTGGTGGTGCCCTCCGAGCGCGCGGGGCCCTCGGCGCCCGGCAGTGCCTCCCGGGAGGCGACTCCGACCGATGCGAGTCGGCCGCTGCCACCGGTGAAGTCGTAGCCGGACTCGGCGTGGACGCCCTGGTCGATGCCCATGACCTCGACGTCGCTGTCGATCCGCCAGCCCATGGTGGCCTTGAGGATGAGAGCGATGACGGCGGTGACGACCGCGGAGAACACGACCGCGACGAGGGCGATGATGATCTGCACCCAGAGCTGGTTCAGACCGCCACCGTAGAACAGGCCGCTGCCGGTGGCGAGGAAGCCGAGGGCGACGGTGCCCCAGAGACCGGCGACGAGGTGGACACCGACGACGTCGAGCGAGTCGTCATAGCCGAAGCGGTACTTGAGTCCGACCGCCATCGCGGACAGCGCACCGGCGATGATGCCGAGCGGGATCGCCCCGAGCGGGGAGACGTCACCGGCGGCCGGCGTGATGGCGACCAGACCGGCAACGATTCCGGACGCGGCACCGAGCGAGGTCGCGTGGCCGTCACGCAGCCGCTCCACGAGGAGCCAGCCGAGCATCGCGGCGGCGGTGGCGGTCGTCGTGTTGACCCAGGCCAGACCGGCGCCGCCGTCGGCTGCATACGCGCTGCCGGCGTTGAAGCCGAACCAGCCGAACCAGAGCAGACCGGCACCGGTCATGACGAGCGGGAGGTTGTGCGGACGCATCGGGCTCTTGCCGAAGCCCTTGCGGACGCCGAGGATGAGCGCGAGAACCAGAGCTGCTACACCGGCGTTGATGTGGACGACGGTGCCACCGGCGAAGTCGATCGGCTCGGCGATGGACGCGAACGGGCCGTCACCGCTGAGCAGGCCGCCACCCCAGACCATGTGTGCCATGGGGAAGTAGGCGAAGGTCGCCCAGAGGCCGGCGAAGACGAGCCAGGTGCCGAAGCGTGCCCGGTCGGCGATCGCACCGCTGATGAGGGCGACGGTGATGATCGCGAAGGTGACCTGGAAGCCCACGTCGACGACGGTCGGCAGGCCGTCGGAGAGGATGTACTCCCCTGCGCTGTCGGTGATCGTGTCGGCGAGGCCGAAGTGGGTGAAGGGGTTGCCGAAGATGCCCATGACGCTCTCGCTGCTGTAGGACATCGACCAGCCCCAGAGAACATAGATCACGCCGATGACGCCCATGGCGCCGTAGGACATCATCATCATGTTGAGGACGGACTTGCTGCGGGTCATCCCGCCGTAGAAGAGCGCCAGGGCCGGGGTCATCAACAGCACGAGCGAGGCACTGATGAGGATCCAGGCGGTGGTGCCCGTATCAATCGCGTTTTCCATGCGGATGACTTTCCGCCGCCGATGTTGCACGTCGTCGCACGTCATGTGACATCCGTGTTAACGGATCGGCGTTCCTGTGACGTTGTTGTTGCAGGAGACCGCGGGTCCCGGATAGTGGGACGATGACGGGTATGCAGCCCGCACCGTTCGCCGACTCCGTCACCGGGCGCGCTCCGGTCCTCATCTATGACGGTGACTGCGGCATCTGCACCAGGCTGGCCGCCCTGGTCACCTCCCGGCTGCGCCGGCGCGAGAGCGACTTCGCCGTCGCCGCCTGGCAGGACATCGACGGCGACAGCCCAGGCCTGGCGGCGTACGGCCTGACCTGGGAGGACTGCGACGCGGCCGCCCAGTGGGTAGCCGCGGACGGGACCGTGTCCGCCGGTCAGGACGCCGTCGCCCGGGCCCTGCTCGCGGCCAGGCTCCCGCTGCGCCCGCTCGGCGCGCTCATGCTGCTCCCGGGGGTCAACACGCTCGCGGGCGTCGTCTACCGGTGGGTGGCGGCCAACCGCAGCCGGCTGCCGGGCGGGACACCGGCCTGCTCACTGCCCGCTGATCAGCGCCCGCACTGAGCAGCGCACCCAGCGATTTCCCCCAATGGGACCGAAACGGCGAACGGTCACGCCCAGGTGGGGGCGGTGGTCAGGCGAGGATTGCGTCGACGAAGGCCTCCGGGTCGAACGGCGCCAGGTCGTCCGGACCCTCGCCGAGTCCGACGAGCTTGACCGGCACGCCGAGCTTGCGCTGGACGGCGACGACGATGCCGCCCTTGGCCGTGCCGTCGAGCTTGGTGAGGACGATGCCGGTGATCCCGACGACGTCGGCGAACACCTCGGCCTGCCGCATACCGTTCTGGCCGGTCGTGGCGTCGAGGACGAGCAGCACCTCATCGACCGGCGACTGCTTCTCGATGACTCGCTTGACCTTGCCGAGCTCGTCCATGAGGCCGACCTTGTTGTGCAGCCGGCCCGCAGTGTCGACGATGACGACGTCGGCCTCCATCTCGACACCGGCCTTGACGGCGTCGAAGGCGACAGCGGCAGGGTCCGCCCCCTCCTTGTCTGAGCGCACCGTCGGCACACCCACGCGGGCGCCCCAGGTCTCGAGCTGGTCGGCCGCAGCGGCGCGGAAGGTGTCGGCAGCACCGAGGATGACGTCCTTGTCCTCGGCGACCATGACGCGGGCGAGCTTGCCTACGGTCGTCGTCTTGCCGGTGCCGTTGACGCCGACGACCATGATCACAGCCGGGCGCAGGTCCACGCGGCTGCTCGCGATGCTCCGGTCCATCGAGGGATCGACGAGCGCGAGCAGCTCGGTGCGCAGGATGCTCCGGGCCTGGTCCTCACTCGTGACGCCGTCGACGGCGACCTGGGTGCGCAGGCGGTCGACGAGCTCGGTCGTCGCCTCGACGCCGAGGTCCGCCTGGAGGAGGGTGTCCTCGACGTCCTCCCAGGCCTCTTCGTCGAGTCCCCCGCGCGACAGCAGGGCGAGCAGGCCACGACCGATCGCGGTGTTCGAACGCGCCAGGCGGGCGCGGAGTCGCTGGAGCCGGCCGGCCGGGGCCTCGGGGCGCTCGATCGTCGGGGTCGGGGGGATGTCCTCGAGAACCGTGTCGTCCTCGACGACGACATCATCGACCGCGGTGTCGGTTCGGTCCTCGACCCGTGGCGGCAGGGTGTCGACGTCGGCCTCGTCGGTGGGCGCGGGCCTCGGGCCCGGGCGCTCGACGGTCCTGGTGTCCTCGACCCGCCCGCGTGGGCGGAGGAAGGCGAGGAGCACCCCGCCGAGGACGACGAGCAGTCCGACTGCGATAGCGACGTATTCCCACATGAAGTTCACGCGCTCCATCCTCGCAGCCGTGCCTCAGACAGCCAAAACCCTCAGCCCGCGCTCCCTGCCAGCCCTCCATAACCTCGCAATTGCGAGGTTATGGAGGGGAAGGTACCTGGGTGAGCAGGCAGGAACCGTCAGAAGACGTTGACCCGCTCGGCCGGCGCAAGCCACATCCCGTCGCCCTCCTGGGTCTCGAAGGCCTCGTGGAAGGCGTCGATGTTGCGGGCGGCGTTGGCTCGCTGGTCGCTCGGGCTGTGCGGGTCGATCGCGAGCAGTCGCTTGGCCTCGGCCTCGCGGGCCATGCCGCACCACACCTGTGCCCAGGACATGAAGAACCGCTGCTCGCCGGTCAGCCCGTCGACCACGGGCGGGGTGAGACCCTCGTCCGCCCCTGAGGCGATCCGATACGCGGCGAGTCCGATGCCGAGGCCGCCGAGGTCGCCGATGTTCTCCCCGACCGTGAGGGCACCGTTGATCCGCTCGCCCGGGGCGTTGCGGGGCTCGAGCTCGTTGAACTGCTCGATGAGGGCGCCGGTGAGCTGCTCGAAGCGGCCCCGATCGTCCTCGGTCCACCAGTTCCGGAGGTTCCCCTCACCGTCGAACTGGGAACCGGAGTCGTCGAAGCCGTGCCCGATCTCGTGACCGATGACGGCGCCGATACCGCCGTAGTTGACCGCGTCGTCGGCGTCGACGGAGAAGAAGGGCGGCTGGAGGATCGCCGCCGGGAAGACGATCTCGTTCATCCCCGGGTTGTAGTACGCGTTGACCGTCTGCGGCGTCATGAACCACTCGCCGCGATCGACCGGCGCGCCGAGCTTGGCGAAGTTGCGCTCGGTCTCGAAGGCCTCGGCCCGGCGGACGTTGCCCATGAGGTCGGCTGCGTCGATCTCCAGGGAGGAGTAGTCCCGCCACTGGTCCGGGTAGCCGACCTTGGGGGTGAACGACTCGAGCTTGGCCAGTGCCGCCTCGCGGGTCTCCTCCCCCATCCACGCCAGGTTGCGGAACGAGCGACGGAACGCCTCGACCAGGTTGGCGACGAGGTCGTCCATGGCCTCCTTGGCCTGCGGGGGGAAGTGGCGCGCCACATACAGCTCGCCGACGGCCTCCCCGACCGCGCCCTCGACCAGGGCGACGCCGCGCTTCCAGCGCTCGCGGTTCTCCGGCACCCCCGAGAGAGTGCGGCCGTAGAAGTCGAAGTTCTCCGCGACGATGTCGGCCGTCAGATAGGGAGCCCGGGCACGTAGCACCCGCCAGAGGAGCCACTCGCGCCACGTCTGGATCGGAACCGCTGCGACGGCCTCCGCGGCAGCGGTGAGATAGGACGGCTGGCGCACGACGACCGCCGCGAGGAGTCGCTCCGGAGCCTGTGCACCGGTGAGATAGGCGCCCCAGTCCAGGCCCGGGGTGAGCTCGGCCAGACCGGCAGCGTCGACGAGGGTGTATGTCTTGACCGGGTCGCGATTGGTCACCGTGTCCCAGTGGTGGGCGGCGAGCCGCTCTTCGAGTGCATAGATTCGCCCGGCCACCTCGGCCGGCTCAGCGACGCCGGCCAGGGTGAGGATCCGCTCCAGGTGGCCCCGGTAGGCGTCGCGCACCTCCGCGTAGCGCTCCTCCCGGTAGTACGCCTCGTCCGGCAGTCCGAGACCGGACTGCTCGAGGTAGGTGACATAGCGGGTGGCGTCGCGGCGGTCGTTGTTGATGTAGGGCGCCACCAGGCCCATGACACCCTCGCGGGCGAAGGCACCGAGAGCGGCCATGAGCTGCGCCGGCGTCTCGATCCCGTCGATCCGCGCGCGCTCCGGGTCGAGCGGGGTCATGCCCAGGGTCTCGATCCGGTCCTCGTCCATGAAGGAGGCGAAGAGGTCGCCGACCTTGGCCGCGCTCGTCCCCGGCGCGGGGGATCCTGCGGCCACCTCCTCGATGATCGTGCGCACTCGGGCCTCGGCGGCCTCACGGAGCATGTCGAAGGAGCCGTAGCGACCCCGGTCGGCGGGGATCTCGTTCTCGGCGATCCAGCGTCCGTTGGCGTGGGCGAAGAGGTCGTCCTGGGGGCGGACGTCGGGGTCGATGTGGTCGAGGTTGAGGCCGGAGGTAGACGTCATTGGTCCAGCCTATGCACTCATGTCACCGACGCGGAGGCAGGGCGAAGCGCAGCCGACCTCTCCCCCGAGGCGGCAGCGACGATGAGTGTCAGAAGAGGGTCAGGCGCCGCGGTGGCTGCGGTCCTTGACCGCGTGCACGAGCTCCTCACCACGGGTGGTGAGGACCTCGCGGCCCTCCCGCCGGGCGGGAACAGCCACCAGGCCGACGACGGCCAGGGCGAGAGCAAGGCAGACCATCATGCCCAGGACAAGTGCAAACACGCTGACCAGCGTCCCCGCCGCGAGGGTGGCGGCACAAATCCGACGCACCCAGCGTGACTGAACTGTGACCAAGGTCTCACGCTGGGTTGACGGAGCGGGTCGACGTGCGGGCCCACAGCCACGGGCCGGTCCGCGAGCGCGCCGACGCCACCG
>JAAYSB010000115.1 GCA_012518475.1 Intrasporangiaceae bacterium
ACGCGGTGCTCGAGGCGCTGTTCGACCTGCCTGCCGGTGAGCGGACTCCGGACCGGGCCCTCGAGCTCGTCGAGCCGCGGTGGCGCGAGCTCGTCGCGGCCGAGCCGGAGCTCGTGACGATGCTCAGCAGTGGCGAGGTGTCCGAGGCGACGTGGTTCGAGGAGGCCGGCCGGCTCGTCCAGAGGTGGTTCGAGCTCGAGGATCCCGCGCGGCTCGAGCCTGCCGACCGGGAGCTCTATGTCGAGACCGAGCTCGACGGGCTGACTCTGCGCGGCTACATCGACCGCCTCGATGTCGCGCCGACCGGGGAGATCCGGATCGTCGACTACAAGACCGGCCGCTGCCCGAACGAACGCTTTGAGGCCAAGGCGCTGTTCCAGATGAAGTTCTATGCGCTTGTCATCTGGCGCCTGCGCGGCGTGCTGCCGTCGATGCTCCAGCTCGTCTACCTCGGCGACGGCCGGATCCTGCGCTACGTCCCGGACGAGGCCGATCTGCGGGCCGTCGAGCGCAATGTCCACGCGGTGTGGGGAGCGATCGAGCGGGCTGCCCGCACCGGTGACTGGCGGCCGCGCACCTCGGCGCTGTGCTCGTGGTGCGACTTCAAGGAGCTGTGTCCCGAATTCGGCGGCACTCCCCCGCCACTGCCCGAGGGTGCCACGTCGATCGCACTGGACCCGGTCCTCTCCGGCGCTGCGCGACCCGCAGACGACTAGCCACCCGTTCGCTCCTTCAGGAGGGTCCGGGCTGCGGCGTTCCGGAGGCGGGCGAGCTCGGTGAGGGTCACCCCCGCGAGCGACTCCACCTGGACGGTGCCGGGCAGCTCGGGAATCTCGACGATGTGGGGCACGGCCACCGTCGGGACGCCGGCACGCACTGCCGAGGTCACCCCGGTGGGTGAGTCCTCGATCGCGACACAGTTCTCGGGGGCGATCCCGAGGGCCTCGGCAGCGCGCAGGTAGGGCTCCGGGTGCGGCTTGCCGTGTTCAACGTTCTCGCCGGTGACGACAGCGCTGAAGGTGCCCTCGGGCAGCTGCTCGACAATGGGTTCGACGAGCTGCATCCACGACATGGTCACCAGGGCCGACGGGATGCTCGCCGTCCTCGCCTCGCGCAGCAGCTCACGGGCGCCGGGTCGCCAGGGCACTCCTCGCTCGCGCACGGCCGCGGCGACCCGGGTGAGGAGCTCCTCGACGAGCCCCTCCGGAGACATGGTGACCGGTGAGTTCGCGATGATGTCCGTCGCGGAGACGAGGAGGGGCTGTCCGACGAGCTGGACGGCGAGCTCGTCGGGCCAGGTGCCGCCGGCCTCCTCGACGATGGCCCGTTCGGCGGCGATCCAGTACGGCTCGGTGTCGACCAGGGTGCCGTCCATGTCCCAGAGGACTGCAGCGGGTGTCTCGAGCTCCCGTGGTCCGGTCGCGGTGTTGTCACTCACCGGCCAACCGTAGACATAGGCTGGTGCGATGATCGAACTCGACGACATCCCCGAGCTCGCGGACCCGCTCGTCATCGCGGCCTTCGAGGGGTGGAACGACGCGGGCGAGGCGGCCTCCGCGCTCATCGACCACCTCGCCGACATCTGGGAGGCCGAGCCGATCGCAGCCCTCGACCCTGAGAACTACTACGACTTCCAGGTCAACCGGCCGCGGGCGATCATCGACGAGGGACGGCGCCGGATCCACTGGCGGACCACGCGGATCCTGCTCGCCCAGCGCACGACCCTCGGGCGTGACGTCATCCTGATCCAGGGTGTGGAGCCGTCCTTCCGGTGGCGTGCCTTCGTCATCGAGCTCATGGACTTCGCGCATGCCGTGGGGGTCAACACCGTCATCACGCTCGGTGCGCTCATGGCCGACGTTGCCCACACCCGGCCCATCCCGGTGACGGCGACCACCGAGGACGAGCACACGCTGCACCGCTATGACCTGGAGCAGAGCCGCTATGAGGGGCCGACCGGCATCATCGGTGTCCTCGCCGACGCGGCCACCCAGGGTGGTCTGGAGTCCATCTCCTGCTGGGCCGCGGTTCCCCACTATGCCGGGCACACCCCGTCACCGAAGGCCACCCTCGCCCTCATCGCCCGCCTCGAGGAGCTCCTCGATGCGCCCATCGACCACGGCAGCCTCGACGAGGACGCCCGCGCTTGGGAGCGCGGGGTCAACGAGTTCGCCGATGGGGACGAGGAGGTCGCCGAGTACGTCGAGGCGCTCGAGGAGGCTCAGGACACCGCCGACCTCCCCGAGGCGAGCGGAGAGGCTATCGCCCGCGAGTTCGAGCGGTTCCTCCGACGCCGGACCGACGGAGATGGCGAGAAGGACCTCGGTCCCTGACGGGTCAGAGGCCCGGCCGATCCAGACAGGCGCACCGTGCGCCCCACGCGCGGCGTTGTTCCTGACACGCGGCGAGGGGTGATCCTGCGGCGCAATATCCCCGCAGAACCTGGAACCGCCGCGTCCCGGCACGACCGCCGCGGGGACAGCAGACGAGGTCAGCGGCGTAGATCAGAGGCGCAGTCCCAGGAGGGCGTCCATGGCCCGCGCGACCAGGCCCGGTGCCTCGATGAGATCGGCGCTGCGGTCGCGGTCCTCCGCGAGGGTGAGGTCGGCCCACGCGTCGACGACCCGAAGCGCAGCGGGGCTGTCCAGGTCGTGAGCGAGAGCCGCCCGGATATCGGCGACGGTGCCGGTGGCGTCGGGCGCGGCGTTGACCGAGAGCGCCTCACGCCACCGGGCGACACGTGCCGTGGCCGCACTGAGCAGATCGTCGGTGTACTCCCAGGCCGTGCGGTAGTGCTGGGCGAGGAGCAGCGCGCGGACGACCATCGGGTCGACACCCGCGTCGCGCAGGGCGGAGACGAAGACGAGGTTGCCCTTGGACTTGCTCATCTTCTCGCCCTCGTAGGCGACGAGGGCCTGATAGACGTAGCACTCGGCATAGGTGCGCTCCCCTGTGAGCGCAGTCGATTGGAGTGCTGACATCTCGTGGTGGGGGAAGACGAGGTCGAGGCCACCGAGCTGGACGTCGAAGGGTGCGCCGAGCAGGTCGAGAGCCAGGGCGGTGCACTCGATGTGCCACCCCGGACGACCCGGCCCGAGCCCCTCGCCACCGTCCCAGGACGGTTCCCCATCCCGGGCGCCACGCCACAGGAGCGGGTCGAGCGGGCCGCGCTTGCCCCTCCGGTCAGGGTCTCCCCCCCGCTCGGCGGAGAGCGCGAGCCGGGTGTCCGCGTCGAACCCACTGATGTCACCCGGTTCGCCGTCCACCTGAGCGAGGTCGAGGTAGGTGTCGGGGCCGCCGGTCGCGTCGGAGACGGTGTAGGTCAGTCCCCGCTCGACCAGAGTGCGCACGGTGGCGGCAATGGTGTCCATGGACTCGACGACCCCGAGGTAGTGCTGCGGCGGGAGGACAGCCAGCGCCGTCATGTCCTCCCGGAAGAGGGCGATCGCGTCCTCCGCGAGCTGTTCCCATTGCACCCCGTCACGCTCGGCCCGCTCGAGGAGAGGGTCGTCGATGTCGGTGACGTTCTGGACCGCGTTGAGCGTGTGCCCGTTGTCGAGGAGGACACGGTGCAGCAGGTCCCCGACGAGATAGGTCGCCGCATGGCCGAGATGTGTCGAGTCATAGGGAGTGACGCCGCAGGCATAGGTCCGCACCTCGGGGCCCGGCTCCAGCGGGCGCAGCGAGTCGGTCCGCAGGTCATAGAGCCGGAGCGTCGTGGCCGATCCAGGGACGGCGGGGATGAAGGGTGCGGGCCAGGAGATCACGCACTGAGCCTAATGGCCGCACATCACAGGGCCGGCCACGGGACCGCCGGCCAGTCATCGCTCGGTGCCGGGAACGTGCCGGCCTCGAGCAGGCCGTCGACCCGCTCGGCCAGAGCGGCGAGCTCGTCCTGGGTGAGATGCTCGGTGAGCTCGTCACTCCTCGGGTCCTCGAGGGCCTCCCGGAGTCGTCGCACCGGTTCCAGCTCGTCGGCGGTCAACGCCTCATCGATGAAGCCCCAGAGCACTGTCCGCAGCTTGGGCTCGACGCTGAGCGAGACCCCGTGGTCGACACCCCAGACGTGCTCGGACCCGGCCCCGCGGATGAGGTGGCTCCCCTTGCGGTCGGAGGTGTTGAGGACGACGTCGAGCACGGCGACCTGCCGTGTGGCAGCATCCGCGGCGTGGACGAGGGTGACGAGGTTGCCGTGCTGGTCCGTGCCGTCGAACACCTCCCGCCAGCCGCTCGGCACTCGGCCGGGAGCGACGACGTCGACGACACTGTCCGACTCACCCTCGACCCACAGCTGCACCGAACCGGGACCCAGCGGCCCCTGATCGCGCAGGACCGTGGGCGGGACGACACCCCAGCCGCCGAGCTCGGAGATGAGGTATGCGGCACGTTCCCTCCCGGCGAGGGTCCCGTCCGGGTAGTCCCAGAGCGGACGCTCCCGGACGACCGGCTTATAGATGGCATAGGCGGTGTCCGCCCCGAGGGGGACCCGCACGAGGAGAGCCGCGTTGCTCGAGACGAGGATCCGGCCCTCGACCGTCAGCTCCTCCTGGGCGAGGGCTCGCAGAGTCTCTTCTGCTCCCCCGTGCCTCACCGTCACTGCCGGCGGTAGCCGTTGGCCCGGGGGCAGATGTGCCCGTCCGGATCGAGGGGACCCCCGCAGAACGGGCACGGGGGGCGCCCGGCGGCGGCGACCGCCAGCGCCCGCCGGGCGAAGGCCCGAGCGTGCTGTGGAGAGAGCCAGATGCGCACGCCCGCGGTGTCCGGGATCTCGTCGGGGTCCTCGTGGAAGAGCTCGACGACGACCGCGTTGCGATCGTCGTCCCAGAGGAGCCGGACCGTGCTGACCCGGAAGTCCTCCTCGATGGGAGTGTCCAGCGGATCGTTGTCGGCGACGAGCGCTGCGGCGGCCTCACTCGCTGCGGCGCCGGCGACACGGTCGAGGACGTCGTTGATCCGGTCGGCCAGGGTAGTGACGTGGAACTTCTCGATGGACAGGGCAGCCGCCCGGGAGTCACCGCGCACCTGGACGAAGAAGGTCCGCTCCCCTGGTTGGCCCACCGTCCCGACGACGCAGCGCGTCGGGGGGTCGAAGTCGATCGTCGTCATGCAGTCCACCCTAATCATGGGCGCGACGCTCCGCGTCACATCCGGCCGTCGCTGCCGGACGCGGCGGTCACCGATTCTGCGGCGCAGGACCTCCGCAGGATCTCCGGGGACCGCGGCCGGCTATGAGCGCCGCAGCTCGATCAGCCGTCGCCGCCGCCGACGACACCGATCTCGGCTCCCTCGTCCGGGTCCTCCAACTGCTGCTTGCCGAGGCGAGGATAGACGTCGTCGCGCAGGTTGAGGGCGCGCACCGCAGTGCGGCCCTTCTGCCGCTCGATGATGCTGACCGAGGCCGGGTCGACGATGATGCTCTGGAACGAGTCGAGGGGCAGGCCCATGGCCCGCGCGAGCAGGGCCTTGATGACGTCTCCGTGCGAGACCATCGCCCAGACAGCGTGCTCCCCGTGCTCCTCTTCGATCCGCTCGTCCCACTGCTGCCAGGCCTCCCAGGCCCGGTCCGACATCGCGGAGAGAGACTCGTGGTCATGATCGCCGTCCGGGTCGGCCGGGAAGGTCACCGTGCTCGGAGCGGACTGGACGTCCTTCCACAGCTCCTCCGCGGCCAGGTCCTTGAGGCTCTTTCCGGTCCAGGCGCCGTATTGCACCTCGGCCACCCGCTCCTCGACCTCGACCTGGCAGCCCTCGGCCTGGATCGAGCAGATCTCGCTCGCCGTGACGGCACAGCGCTCGAGCGGACTGGTGACCAGGCTGCTGAGCCGCACCTGGAACAGGCCCTTGGCGAGCCGACGGATCTGGCCCCAGCCGTCCTCGGTGAGGTCGGACTCGGTGCGCCCGGCGAGGATCCCGTCGACGTTCGCCTGCGACTGGCCGTGCCGGATGAGCAGACAGGTCGTCATGACGGGTCTGCGCCGAGGACGACCTCGGCCATGGTCTGCAGCAGCTCCGCGCCCTCCTCGAGGGTGCGGGAGTACGGTGCCACCGTCAGCGTGGTGACTCCGGCGTCCGCATAGCGGCCGATCCGTTCAGCGATGCGGTGCTTCGGGCCGACCAGCGACGTCGCGTCGAGGAACTCGTCCGGGACAGCGTCCGCGGCGTCACGCTGGCGACCGGCGAGATAGAGGTCCTGGATCGTCGCGGCCTCCTGCTCGAAGCCCATCCGGCAGGCGAGCTGGTTGTAGAAGTTCTGCTCGCGTGACCCCATCCCGCCGATGTAGAGCGCGGCATAGGGCGCCACACGACGCAGGCCGTCCTCGACATCGTCGGTGACCACGACAGGCACGGTTGGGACGACGTCGAAGCCGTGGAGCGGGTCCTGCTCGGTTCCCCTTCCGGCCTTCTCGCGGCCGGCTCGGATGGAGGCGAGCAGGTCGCCCGAGTGCTCGGGTGAGAAGAAGATGGCGAGCCAGCCGTCGGCGATCTCGCCGGTGAGCTCGAGGTTCTTCGGTCCCACCGCCGCGAGGTACAGGGGGATATGCTCGCGGACGGGGTGGACGGTGAGCTTGAGCGACTTGCCCGGGCCGTCAGGCAGCGGGAGGGTGAAGTGGCGACCGGTATACGACACCCGCTCCCGGCGCAGGGCGGACTGGACGACGTCGACGTACTCACGGGTCCGGCCGAGCGGGTTGGCGAAGCGCACCCCGTGCCAGCCCTCACTGACCTGTGGTCCGGAGACGCCGAGGCCGAGCCGGGTCCGGCCGCCGGTGAGCGCGTCGAGGGTGGCGATCGTCATGGCCGTCATCGCGGGGCTGCGAGCCGGGATCTGCATGACGGCAGCCCCGACGTCGATCCGCGTGGTCCGTGAACCGATCCAGGACATGATCGTCGGCGCATCCGAGCCGTAGGCCTCGGCGACCCACGCCACGGAGTACCCGAGCTGATCGGCCATCTGGGCCGCGAGCGTCATCGTCTCCAGTGCCTGCGAGGGGTCGTTGCTCTGCGAGCCGAGACCGAGG
>JAAYSB010000116.1 GCA_012518475.1 Intrasporangiaceae bacterium
TGCAGCCATCTCCTCGTAGCGGGCCAGACGGGCCTTGCTCTTGGTCTGGCGGGCCTTGGCGTTGGAGCGGACCCACTCGAGCTCGCTCTTGAGCCGCTTGGCGAGCTTGGCGTCCTTCTTGCCCTGGATCTGGAGTCGCTCCTGCTTCTTCTCCAGGTAGGTCGAGTAGTTGCCCTCGTACGGGTAGAGCCGGCCACGGTCGACCTCGGCGATCCACTGGGCGACGTTGTCGAGGAAGTAGCGGTCGTGCGTGACGGCGATGACGGCGCCGGGGTAGGACTCGAGGTGCTGCTCCAGCCAGAGCACCGACTCGGCGTCGAGATGGTTGGTCGGCTCGTCGAGAAGCAGCAGGTCCGGCTTGGACAGCAGCAGCTTGCACAGCGCGACACGGCGGCGCTCACCACCGGAGAGCACACTGACGTCGGCGTCCGGCGGCGGGCAGCGCAGCGCGTCCATGGCCTGCTCGAGCTGGGAGTCGAGGTCCCACGCGTCGGCGTGGTCGATCTCCTCCTGGAGCTTGCCCATCTCCGCGAGCAGCGCCTCGTAGTCGGCGTCCGGCTCACCCATCTCCTCGGAGATAGCGTTGTAGCGGTCCAGCTTGGCCTTGATCTCGCCGACGCCCTCCTCGACGTTGCCGAGGACCGTCTTGTCCTCGTTGAGGGGCGGCTCCTGGAGGAGGATGCCGACCGTCGCTCCGGCAGCGAGGCGCGCCTCACCGTTCGAGGGCTGGTCGAGGCCGGCCATGATCTTGAGGATCGTGGACTTGCCCGCACCGTTGGGTCCGAGCATGCCGATCTTCGCGCCGGGGAAGAACGACATCGAGACGTCGTCGAGGATGACCTTCTCGTTGTGCGCCTTGCGGGCGCGGGTCATGGTGTAGATGAACTCGGGCATGCCGACCAGGGTAGTTGCGTCCTGGCCGGAACCCGAATCGTCAGGACCCGCGCCCGCCCCCTCCCTCAGTCAGCGGCGCCCACCAGCTCCTCCTCCTGCGCCTCGGCGTCCTCCGATGCCTCATCGTGCCCGCGAGCCGGGAAGGACTGCTGCGGCTCGTCGTCCCGGTCCACGAGGTAGCCCGTCGTGTCCGGGTCGATCTCGCCGGTCCGCGGGTCGACTCCGGCCGGGGCCGTCTCCTCCTCCTGGGGCCGGCTCGGCCCGCGCCGGGCCCGCAGGAAGGTCGCGACCCCCTGACCGAGATCGGGACCGATGAGCCGTGCCTCGATCTCGCACCCCATCCCCGTCGAACCGTCCTGACGCTCGTAGCGGCGCTGCTTGAACTGTCCCTGGAGGATGACGGCGTCACCGACGTTGAGCGACTTGCGGGCGTTGAGCGCGAGCTGGCGGTAGGCGACGACGTCGTAGAAGTTCGCGACGCCCTCCTCCCACTGGCCGGTGCGGTTGCTGTAGTAGCGGTGGGTGGAGGCGACCCGGAACGTCGTCATGGGCACGCCGTTCCTCGTCTCGCGCTGCTCGGGATCGGCGCAGAGATTGCCGGTCACCGTGATGATGTTCTCGTTCATCGGCTTCCCTTCCGGCCCGGTCGGTCCAGGCCTCGTGGACACCAGTGAACGAGGCCCCGGCGGCACCGCCCAGAAGCGCCTTCGCTGTGGGGAGGACACACCCGACGAGCGAGGCCGTTGTGGACGAACCGGAGTGAACGGGCCGCTGTGGAGGACGCGGTGGACGAGCCCGTCCTCAGCGGGCTGCGTCGTCGAGCAGGGCTCGCGTCCGTGCGTGCCGGTCGAGGACGGCTCGGATCGGGTCGATGACCGTCTCGGTCGCGGCCTCCTCGATGGACTCCTGGAGACGCCGCTCCATGACCCGTGCCCGGCGCGGACCACCGAAGGCAGCGAGGAACCGGGACAGCCCAGCGAGCAGCACCCCTGCGAGCAGGCCACCGAACAGCAGCAGCGCCGGGATCGGCAGCGGCCCCCAGAACGGGGTGCTGATGAGCTGGTCGAGCTGGAACACCCCGAGGAGGAACAGGACCGCGATCCACACCAGGCCGGCGACGGCGACGATGGCGAACAGGGTCTGCAGGCCGCTGAAGACGCTCCACCAGAACGGGTTGCGGGCACGCAGTGAGGTGCCGACAACGGCCTGGTCGAGCCGGTCACCGACGAGTGTGTCCGGGGGTGTGGCCGCGTCGTTGACAGCATGCGCCCACCGCACCGGCAGGCCGGCGGCCGCCGCGTCACCGACCTCGCGGGTGGCGAGCTCGACGGCAGCACGGGCGGTCGGAGTCGGCGGCGGCAGCGACGAGCGCCCGAGCACGGCCCGGACATCCCCCTCGCTGATGCGGATCTCCGTGGAGCCGGCGTCGCCGGTGTCGAGCCGCAGTCGCCGCAGCGGCCGGGCGCGGAAGGACCGCAGCCACCTCGTGAACGGCCACCCACCCGCTGCGATGGCCTGGTGCCGGTAGTCACGGTCGACCGCGCTGATCACGGTCGGGACTCCCGCTGACCGGCCGAGGGCATCGACGAGCGTCGGAGCCGCCCGCTTCGGCAGGTGGAGCTCCCGGTCGGCGACGCCCTTGCGTACCTCGGCGGCAGCCATCCGGACATCACCCGCGAGACGGGTGCGAGTCGCGGCTGCTCCCGCAACGACGTTGGCCAGACGTTGGCGCAGATCCTCGACACCGAGACCGGTTGTCGCCGACGTCGCGAGCACCTGGACGTTCGGGACACCGTCGGCCTTGAGGAGCCGTCCGAGGTCCCCGACGATCCGCTTCCGGTCTGCGTCACTGAGCCGGTCGGCCTGGTTGAGGACGGCGATCATCACCGCCTCGTGGGCTGCGAGAGCCTTGACGTAGTCGTCGTGGAGGCGGGCATCGGCATACTTCTGCGGGTCGGTCACCCAGACGAAGACGTCGGCGAGGGCCAGGACTCGCTCGGCCTCGGCCCGGTTGGCCTTCTCGCGGGAGTCGAAGTCGGGCAGGTCGAGCAGGACGAGTCCGTCCAGTGTCCCGGCGGCGGGCTGACCGGCAGGGCTGTCCGCAGCGACGAAGTGCCGGGCTCCGACGCCCAGCCAGGTGAGCAGATCGCCGGACTGGTCGGCGCCCCAGATGCCGGCTGTCGGAGTGCTCGTCGTCGGCCGCCGGGCACCGGCGCGGGCGACCTCCTCGCCGACGAGGGCGTTGAAGAGGGACGACTTGCCGCTCCCGGTTGCCCCCGCGAGCGCGACGACCGTGTGCCCGCCACTGATCCCGAGCCGCTCGTCCACCTTGGTGGCGATCTCTCGCGCCGCTCCCGCAGCCTTGGGGTCGAGCTCGGTGCCGCCGACCTCGAGGGCAGCGGTGAGGGCAGCCGAGCGCTCGGCGAGCTCCTCGGCGCTGACCCCCTTGACCTTGGCGTTCCCGCGCAGGATCGGGCTCATGATGCCGCCTCCGCGTGCTCCGGCTGCATGGTGCTCGAAGGCGTGCTGTCCGGCTGATCGACGGTCAGGCTCACCTGGCGGGCCGCCCCCTCGAGGCGTCGCGCGGCGCCACTGCTCACGAGGAGCGGAGCCAGCCCGGCGTGGTAGCGGGTGCGCTCGTCGTCGAAGAGGGTATCCACCCGCTCCATGAGCATCGTGCGAGCCTTCTTCGCCATGTCCCGCACCCCCTGCTCGCCGAAGATCGCCTCGAGCACCCGCTGGGCAAGCACCGAGGCGCCGGCCGCGATGCCGACCTCGGCGCCGACCAGGCCGCCGGTGTGGGCGAAGGCGACGAGCATGAGGAACAGGGCGATCCCGTTGATGCCGAACGCGGCGATGCGGGCGGTGGTCTTCCGGTCCGCGCCCTCGGCCCGGATCATCTCGAGAACGTCGCCCTGCCAGTCGCGGACGAGTCGCTCGACGCGGTGTGGCACGGTCCCGTCGGAGGTGACCAGGCTCGGGGCGCGATCAAGGACCGAGTCGCCGCCGGGCATGCCGCGCCAGGTCCGGGCGATCTCGGCCGCCGCGCTGTCGGCCCTGGAACGGACGAGGTCTGCGACACCGCTCTGAAGAGCCTCGTCGACGCGCTCGGCCGGCATCGGCGTGCCCTTGACGGCGGCGGTGATGCGGTCGCGCCAGCGGGAGATCTTCGACTCGACCTGCCGGAAGAACTCGCCGGTGCCGACGAACTCCTGCCAGCGGGCGAGCACCTCGCCGCGCAGCAGCGAGCCGTCGGTCATCCCGTCGGAGACGTCGTCGCGGGCGGAGTCATAGGCCTTGTCGACGACGAGGGCCAGCGAGCGGCCGGCGTCGTGCTGGACGCGTGCTGCGGCGATGACCGACTCGGTGCGCTGGCCGAGGGAGGACAGCGCCCCCTTGAGGGTGTGCGACACGATGATGTCCCGAGCCCGCTGGTCGGTGGACAGTGCCTCGAGCCACGCACCGAGGCGGCCGAGCGCCTCGTCAGGGAGCAGGCCCTGCGGGGTGAGGGTGGTCTCGGGGACGGTGAAGACCGGCGAGGTACCCATCCCCTGCTCACGGAGCATCTCCACGAGGTGGGACCGCACCTCGGCGATGTCCTCGGGCGAGACCCGGTCGAGGACGATCGCCACCGCCGTGCCGCGCTCGGAGGCCGCCCGCAGCAGGTCCCACGGGACCTCGTCGGCGTAGCGGGCAGCCGTGGTCACGAAGACCCACATGTCAGCGGCCTGGAGCAGCTGCCCGGCCAGAGAGCGGTTGGCGGTGACGACGGAATCGATGTCCGGCGCGTCCAGCAGAGCCAGTCCCGGCTGGAGCACGGCGGACTCGACCAGCCGGACGGTCCCGGGCTGGTCACGGTCGTCCGGGCGCCCGGTCACGCGGCTCAGCTTGGGCAGGACCCGCTGGTTCGCGAACCAGTGCGCGTCGGCGGGGTGGTGGATGAGGACCGGGATCGTCGTCGTCGGCCGCAGCACCCCGGACTGACTCACCTCGGCGCCGATGATCGAGTTGACCAGGGTCGACTTGCCAGCGCCGGTCGACCCTCCGACAACCGCGAGCAGCGGAGCCTCGAGGGAGTCGAGGCGGGGCAGGACATAGTCATCGAGCTGGCGAAGCAGGGCCTCTCGTTCAGCCTTGCCCTCCGCGGACTCCGGCAGGTCCAGTGGCAGCTCGGTCGCGTCGAGCACGTCGCGCAGTGCGGTCACGGCACCCCTGAGGAGAGCGCCCTCGTCTGCTGCGTCAGTCACACCACCCAGCCTACCTAGCGGTAACGATGTGCCACACCGTCAGCGACCGAACCGGAACTCGTCATAGCCCGATTCCGAGGAGCCGTCGGGGCGGAGTCGAGGAGGCCGCCCTGCCGGAGCGGCCTCGGATCCGGTCCGGTCTGCGGAGAGGCCGCCCGCCACACCGGTCGCGCGCGGTCGAGCGCTCGGCGGCGTGAAGCCGGGCGCAGACCCTGTTGCCTCTTCGGCAGACTGCGAGCGCGGCTGCGACAGGTCGTCGTCCTCGTCGTCGGGCAGCAGCCCGGATCGGCCGACGGCCCCGGGCCACCAGGCCAGCCCGAGGAGCATGATGGCGGTGGCGACGAGAGCCTCGACCGCGGCCGTGAGCCCGACCCCGAGAGTGGTCCCCCAGTCGTTGAGACCGTAGATGTCCACCTCGGACCCCGACATCGAGGTGTGGGTGTAGAGCGTGACGTAGAGATGGATCAGCGCCTGCCCCAGTGTGAGCGCGGCGACCAGGACGGTCCCGCCCACGACGAAGCGTCGCCAGGCGAGCGGCAGCCGCGCTGCGGTCTCGTGAGCGGCGAGGACGAGCACCGCCAGGGCGGCGAGCGCGCCGAACGCCGCCGGCAGCACGCCGATCTGGACGCTCGAGAAGCGCAGCGCCTCGGCGAACCCGATGACCCGGGATGCCTCGAGCTCCGGCACCCCCTGGAACATGCCCTCCTGCCCACTCTGGCGCCACGCGTTCCAGAGCCGGGCCAGCTGACCGACGACGACGAGCACGGCGGCGGCGAGGAGCAGATTGGTGACGAGGATGCGGTTGCGTCCGTGCAACCGCTCCCAGAGCCCAGCCGCGTGGCCGTCACGTCCCATGACTCGAATGTAGGCGACCGCACCCCTTCGTCGTTGGCACACTAGGAGGTCGTATGCGTGTCTTTGCTGCTCTCGTTCCTCCCGACCACGCGGTCGAGGACCTCGCCGACTTCCTCGCCCCGCGTCGTGACGACCCTGCCGCCTCGGCGCTGTCCTGGAGCCGGCCGGAGTCGTGGCACGTCACCCTGGCGTTCATGGAGTCCGCGCGTCCGGACGCCGTCGAGACGTTCGTCGAGCGACTCGGTGAAGGCGCCCTCGGTGTCCCGGTTCCCCCCCTCCAGGTTGCCGGAGGCGGTGCGTTTCCCGTTGTCGAGCGAGCCAAGGTTCTGTATGCCTCGCTCCCCTCATCGGACCAGCTCACCCGCCTCAGTGAGCGGGTTCGCAATGCTGCTGCGGTCAGCGGCTGCTCGCCCGACGGACGCGCGTTCCTTCCTCACCTCACCCTCGCCCGCAGCCGCCGACCGATCGAGGCGACGCGGTGGGTCCGGGTGCTCGACGCATACCGAGGACCGTCCTGGGAGGCGACCGAGGTCAGTGTCATCGAGTCCCACCTCGGTTCGCGTGGCCCGCGCTACACGACTCTGGCCCAGGTGCCGATTCACCTACACTGACTTCGCTGATACGCGTCACTGCCTCCGTAGCTCAGGTGGATAGAGCAAGGGCCTTCTAATCCCTAGGTCGTAGGTTCGAGTCCTACCGGGGGCGCCAGCAGAGCCACACGCGACGCGCCGGCGGCGCTGGCAGCAACGCCGACCCCTACCGGCGGCGCGTCAGAACCTCCGCAGCGCGAGCTCGGCGAGCAGGAGCGCGCAGTCACCGAGCACGGAGTCGTCGAAGGCCGCCCGCGGCGAGTGGTTGTCCGGGGCACTGCCGGGGTCGTCGCTCGCGCAGGCCGAGATGAAGACATAGCAGCCCGGCACCTCGTTCAGGACGAACGACATGTCCTCTGCACCCGCCTCCGGATCGGGGAACAGCTCGTAGCGCTCGGCCCCGAAGAGGTCGACGATGGTCCGGCGCGTGAACTCGTACTCGGAGTCATCGTTGACTGTCACGGGATAGCCGGACTCGTAGTCGATCTCGACGCCCAGCCCGTGGGCTGCGGCGATCCCCTCGACGACCTGGCGGATCTCCTGCTCGGCGCGCGCCCGGGCCTCGGACGAGAAGGCGCGGACCGTGACGGCGAACTCGGCCTCGTCGGGGATGATGTTGTCCTTCGTACCCGCAGCGAATCTGCCGACGGTGAGAACCACAGGGTCGAAGATGTCGAAGGCGCGGGTCACGCGGGTCTGCAGGGCGAGAACCATCTCGCACGCAGCCGGGATCGGGTCCTTGCTCCGATGCGGGGCCGAGCCGTGACCACCCTCCCCGAGGACGCGCACAGTGACCCCGTCGGCGGACGCCATGAGCGGACCGGGCCGCGAGAACCACACACCGCGCGGATACTGCGCGGAGACGACGTGCAGCGCGTAGGCGGCATCGACCCGGCGGCCCGCCACGTCGAGGAGTCCCTCTTCGATCATCGGCGCCGCGCCACCAGGACCCTCCTCGCCGGGCTGGAACATGAGGACGACATCGCTGGTCAGCCGGTCCGCGGACTCGACGAGGATGCGGGCCGCACCGACGAGGGCAGCGACGTGCAGGTCGTGCCCGCACGCGTGCATGAGGCCGTTGCGAGCGGCGTAGGGGACGTCGACCTCCTCGACGACCGGCAGCGCATCCATGTCACCGCGCAGCAGCACCACGGGTCGCTGCTCCCCCTCGGGAAGTGGCGCGCGTCCGCGGATGACCCCGACGACCGAGGAGAGCCCCTCTCCGAGAGTGATCTCGATGTCGAGGCCCTCGAGCGCGTCGAGCACGGCCCGCTGGGTCAGGGGCAGGTCGAGACCGAGCTCGGGATGGGCGTGCAGCTTCCTGCGCAGTGAGACCAGCTCAGGATGTATGCGACGGGCCACGACCTCAGCCCCACCGGCCCCGGTCATCAGCCGACCCACTCCCCGAGGAAGGCCCGGCGCTGCGAGACGAGGGCGTCGAGGAGGAGCCGTTCGTGCTCCAGGCAGTTCTCGGAGGCGGTCGAGTGGTGCATCCGTTTGCGCAGGAGCGCCAGCTCCGAAGCAGTGTCCTGGAAGGCGCGCATGGCGGCGAGACCGGGAGCGCCGGTGTTGGTCCGGGCCCAGATGCGGGCCTCCCGACGCCGGGACATCGAGGCGAGCATTCCGACCTCACCGTGCGAGAGCCAGCCGGCATCGGCATACGGGGTGAGGTGCCGGACGATGAGTCCACCCTCACGACTCCGCGCCCAGATGACGAGGCAGATGAAGCCGAAGAAGATCGGGACGCCGACGAGCAGATAGAACACGAGCATCCCGGTGCCGCTGCCCGCGACCGCGGCGAGGTTCCACATGCTGTGGGCGCCGACGGCGAGGACATAGCCGACGAGCGGAGCGACCACCTTCAGCCATCGGCGGGTGGAGGTGGCCGCGATCCCGACACCGATCCCGACGAGGACCGTGAACATCGGGTGGGCGAACGGGCTCATGATCCCGCGAAGGACGAACACGCCGGCCAGGAAGGCGCCCCCGCCCTCGGCGTGGGCCTGCCCGAGGTACTGGATGTTCTCGGTGAACGCGAAGCCTGCGGCGCAGATCCCGGCATAGACCATGCCGTCGGTGATGCCGTCGAACTCGCGCCGGTGCAGCCACCAGACAAGGAGCACGAGGATGCCCTTGAAGGCCTCCTCGACGACGGGTGCCACGACGACAGCCATGGTGGCGACTGCCGACTCCGGGTCGGTGACGGTCTCGAAGGCGACGACAGCGCCGGTGTTGAGGACCGCTGCGCCGAAGGCGGAGACGAGCGCACCCCAGAGGAACGCGAAGACCAGAAGCCGGGTCGGTTCCGCCTCGAAGCGGTCCAGCCAGACGAAGGCCGGGATGACGACGAGGAGGGGCAGGGCAGCGAAGAGGATGGCGAGCAGACTGGCCTGCAGCCCGAGGGAGCTGCCGAAGTACGAGGCCAGGGCCAACGCACAGATCGTGAAGCCGACGACGACGAGCCCGAGCAGGATGACTGCCCGGATCCGGGGCCGGGTCGTCGGGTTCTCCGGTGGCGTGAGCGGTGGTGCGGTCGCCGCGACAGACATGAAGGTGAGCGTAACTGTTTGCCCGCCTTAGCATGGCTCCCATGACCGCGCCCGACCTCACGACACCGAGCAGCTCCCGAGCCCAGAGTGACCGCATCGTCTGGATCGACTGCGAGATGACCGGACTCGACCTCGAGCAGGATGCGCTCGTCGAGGTGGCCGCACTCGTGACCGATTTCGACCTCAACCAGCTCGGCGAGGGCGTCGACCTCGTCATCCGACCGCCGGATGAGGCGCTGGAGCAGATGGACGACTTCGTCCGGAACATGCACACGACGTCAGGCCTCATCGACCTCCTCGCAGGCGGGGTCAGTCTCGCGGAGGCCGAGAAGGCCGTTCTCGACTATGTCCGGGCCTTCGTGCCCGAGGAGCGCAAGGCCCCGCTCGGGGGCAACACGGTCGGAACGGACCGGGCCTTCCTCGCCCGGGACATGCCCACACTGGAGTCGCACCTGCACTACCGGGTCATCGACGTCTCGTCGATCAAGGAGCTCTCGCGTCGGTGGTTCCCTCGTGCCTACTTCGCCGCACCGGCCAAGTCGGGCGGCCACCGGGCTCTCGCCGACATCCGGGAGTCCATCGCCGAGCTGCGCTACTACCGGGAGGCGGTCTTCCGTCCCCCTCCCGGTCTGGACTCCGCGGCGCTGCGGGGCATCGCCGTCCAGCACGTCGTCGACCACGGCCCGGACCATGGCGTCGACCCCGGCGCCGAGGCGACAGCCCAGCGGCCCGGCCAGGGCGGCTGAGGCCGGTTCGAAGCATCGGCCCGGAACGGGTACGATAGGCGCCGCTGTCACTTCGGTGGCAGCCGCGGTGGGTGTAGCTCAGCTGGTAGAGCACCTGGTTGTGGTCCAGGTGGCCGCGGGTTCAAGTCCCGTCACTCACCCCACTCCCCCAGGCCCCCGTCCCGGTGTCAACACTCCGGGCGGGGGCCTGATGCTTGCCTGCTCCGCGCATACCCCTTCCCGTTCCTCTCTGCGCGTCCGTTCGTCGCGCTGCTCGACCGCTGACGGACCGGGCATGTTAGATCATGAAATGGGCATGATCAATCATTTACTTTTCCAATGATCTGCGCTTGTATGTGTGCGGGAGACGTCACAGCAGGTCGACGTCCCCGCCGACGCCGTCGTCGTGAGGGTGCCGGGCTGAGGAGGACCTGCCCACATCCATGGAGGAACGCATGGCCACGACGATCGACTACTCGGACCTGTCGAGCCTGCTGGGCAAGGACCTCGGCTACACCGACTGGTTCGAGGTGACCCAGGAGCGCATCGACACCTTCGCGGACGCCACAGGTGACCACCAGTGGATCCACACCGATCCCGCACGGGCGGCTGACGGACCCTTCGGTGCCACGATCGCTCACGGCTTCCTCACGCTGTCACTGTTCATCCCGCTCTGGGTCGAGCTGCTCGACGTCCAGGGTGTCGAGACGAAGGTCAACTACGGGCTCGACAAGGTGCGCTTCGTCTCCCCCGTTCCGGCCGGATCGCGGATCCGCCTGACCGCGACCATCACCGAGCTCACCGAGATCGCGGGCGGGGTGCAGATCGTGGTCGACGCGACGATCGAGCTCGAAGGTGCCGCCAAGCCTGCGGTGGCCATCCGTAGCCTGCAGCGTTTCTACGCCTAGACATTCGTTATCTCTCTGTCATCTCGTTTGCGCACCCGGAACCGGGAGAAGACGAGGACAATTCGGACCCATCCAGGGTTCACCCCCCAAAGGCCCGCGCCAGGGCAACCCAGAGAAATCCCTCAGTAACAAAGGAGTCACTGAAATGAGACGGAAGAGTCTGCGGCTCACGACCATGGCGGCAGTTGCCGCCCTGAGCCTGGCCCTGGCCGGCTGCTCGGACGACTCGGTCACCGGCGAGAGCCCGACCGACGAGCCGAGCGGCGACGCCGACACCGGGACCTCCGAGTCCACGGAGCTGACCCCGGTCACCGTCGGCCTGCTCCAGATCGCCCCCGCGGCCGCTGTCCAGCTCGGCGTCGACAACGGCATCTTCGAAGAGCAGGGCCTCGATGTCAGCGTCCAGCTCGGTCAGGGTGGCGCCGCACTGCTGCCCGCCGTCTCGAGCGGCTCGATCCAGTTCGCCGTCGGCAACCCGCTGTCGGTCCTCGTCGCTGCGAGCCAGGGCCTGGAGATGGAGATCATCGCCGGCTACTCGCGCATCAACGACCCGGCACCCTCGGGCATCGTCGTCAAGGCCGACTCCGGCATCACGACGTGGAAGGACCTCGAGGGCAAGACTGTCGCGCTCAACGCCATCAACACCCAGGGCGACCTGGGCACGATGGAGTGGGTCGAGCGCGACGGTGGCGACCCCGGCAACGTCACCTTCACCGAGATCGCCTTCCCCGACCAGCTCGCTCAGCTCGAGCAGGGATACATCGACGCCTCCTGGATCCCGGAGCCGTTCCTCAGCGCCTCGCTGGGCACTGAGGGCGTCGAGTGGCTGGGCGACCCGCTGACCGCGATCGAGGAGCTGTACACGATGGTGACGTTCAGCTCGAACGACTACACCGAGGCCAATCCGGAGATCACGGACGCGTTCGTCGCCGGCATCACCGAGGCGACCGCGTATGCGATGGAGAACGAGGAGGAGTACCGCGCCGCGATCGTCGACTACACCGGTATGCCCGCCGAGGTCGTCGAGAACATCCGCCTCGAGGTCCTCACCGGTGAGCTGGACGCCGGTGTCATCGAGGAGCTGAGCGCCCTCGCGCTCAAGCACGGCATGCTCGACTCAGAGCCCGACCTGAGCGCGGTCATCCGCGCCCAGTAGGACCTGCGTCGGTCCTCGGCACCGCCGTTCCGGCGGTGCCGAGGACCGACCACGACCGTCGCACCGAAACACACCAAGGAGAGCTCGCGTGGAGAATCGGGGTATCGGCCCCTGGGTCTCGCGTCGTCGGCAGCGTTCACTGGGCGACGTCGCCATCGTCTTCAGAGGCCAGGAGCTGCGCTACGAGGTCCTGGCCGACCGAATCCTCAAGCTGGCCAATGCCCTTGCCGACCGGGGCGTCCGGGCCGGGGACCGCGTCGCCTTCCTCGGGAACAACCACCCGTCCCTTCTCGAGACGCTCTTCGCCTCAGCCACCCTCGGCGCGATCTTCGTCCCGCTCAACACCCGGCTCGCCCCGCCCGAGATCGAGTTCGCTCTCAGCGACTCCGGGGCGACCATCCTCGTGTTCACGGCCGACCTGACCGAGCTGGCTCGGCAGGGCAGCACGGGCACCAGTGCCAGCCGGCAGATCATCGTCGACGGCCCGGCTCCCGACGATGCTGTCGAGGAGTTCGAGTCGGTGGTGGCCGCAGGCAGCGTCGCCGATCGCGACGACGCCGTCGACCTCGACGACCCCGCGATCATCCTCTACACCTCGGGAACGACCGGCCGCCCCAAGGGTGCCGTCCTCTCGCACGGCAATCTGACCTGGAACTGCTTCAACGCCCTCGTCGACTACGGCATCACCGGCACCGAGCGGGTGCTCCTCATCTCGCCCCTGTTCCACGTCGCCTCGCTGAGCATGGGCGCTCTGCCAACGCTCCTCCAGGGCGGGACGGTCATCCTGCACGAGAGGTTCGACCCCGGCCCGGTCCTGGAGACGATCCAGTCCGAGGGGATCACCATGCTGGCCGGCGTCCCGACGACCTTCCAGATGCTCCAGGAGCACCCCGACTTCGCCGGCACCGACATCTCCAGTCTCCAGCACCTCACCTGCGGCGGATCGACGATGCCCGAGCGGATGCTGCAGGCCTACGAGGAACGGGGCCTGTCCTTCTCCTGCGGCTACGGCATGACCGAGACGGCTCCCGGCGCGACAGCCATGCCGCCGCGGGCCAGTCGGGAGAAGATGGGCTCTTCCGGTGTGCCGCACTTCTTCACCGATGTCCGCATCGTCGACCCGGAGGGCAACGAGCTTCCTGCGGGCGAGGTCGGCGAGATCATCGTCAAGGGCCCGAACGTCATCAAGGAGTACTGGCAGCGTCCCGAGGAGACAGCGTCGGCGATCGTCGACGGCTGGTTCCACTCCGGCGACCTCGGCTACTTCGACGAGGACGGCTACATCTATATCTCCGACCGGCTCAAGGACATGATCATCTCCGGCGGCGAGAACATCTACTCGGCCGAGGTCGAGTCGATCATCATGGAGCTCGATGCCATCTCCGGGGTCGCGCTGGTCGGGGTCCCCGACGAGAAGTGGGGTGAGGTCCCGGTCGCCGTGGCGACCCTCAAGCCGGGCGTGTCGCTGACCGAGGAGGACGTCATCAATCGCCTCTCCGGGCGCCTGGCCAGGTACAAGATCCCCAAGCGCGTGGTGTTCACCGACGAGCTCGCCCGCACGGCCAGCGGCAAGATCCGCAAGGCCGACCTGCGCTCCATGCTCACTCCTGATGCCGTGACCCCCGCCCCGACCGAAGGGAGACAATGATGTCCCTCGCGCCAACCGACGGCGCCGAGACCGTCACCGTCTCGGTCGCCGCAGACCGGGCCCGACGACGACGCCGACGCGACCGCATCCGAGGGCGACTCCTCGGGCTCGCCGGGGTCGTGCTGTCCTTCGTCGCGTGGGAGGTCATCGTCCGGGTCGGCATCCTCGATGCTCGGTTCCTCCCACCACCGAGCCAGGTTCTCCCCCGGCTCATCGAGATCATGGGGCTCACCGGCTTCTGGAAGGCCGTCTGGGACACCATCGTCTCGTGGGGCCTGGGGCTGCTCATCGCCCTCGTCATGGCCTGTGTGCTCGGCGTCGTCATCGGGCTCTCCCCGTTCCTGCGGCGTGCCACCCACTCCGCGGTCGAGTTCCTCCGGCCGGTCCCCTCGGTGGCCCTCATCCCCCTGGCCTCCCTCCTGTTCGGGGTCCGCATCGAGGCCGCTCTGTTGCTCATCGTCTACGCAGCGTTCTGGCAGATCTTCATCCAGGTCCTCTACGGTGTCGCGGACGTGGACTCGGTCGCGATGGCCACGGGCCTGAGCTACGGCTTCACCAAGTGGCA
>JAAYSB010000117.1 GCA_012518475.1 Intrasporangiaceae bacterium
GGCAACCCTTCGAAGGTCATCCCCGCACTGGTCTGCATGTCCCCAAGGCTACGACCACTGTGCGCGGCTACGCTGGCCACGTGTCCGCATACGTCATCATCGCGTCGGTGACCCTCGCCGGGGTGCTCCTGTTCGCGGTGGCGATGGCGGTCCGTTCCCTCGTGGCGCCGACGGTGGGGCGCGAGATCACGCTGACGACCTACGAGTCCGGCGTGGACCCGGTGGGTGGGGGATGGGCGCAGACCCAGGTGCGCTACTTCGTGTACGCGTTCCTCTATGTCATCTTCGCCGTCGACGTCGTCTATCTCTTCCCATGGGCGCTCGTGCTGCGGTCTCCGGACCTCGGGATGGCCTCGCTCGTCGAGATCGCCATCTTCATCGGCGTCATCGCGATCGGTCTCGTGCACGCCGCCCGCCGAGGCCTGCTGAGGTGGGAGTGAGATGAAGACAGCATTGGGCATGCCCCGCGTCGGCGCCCCCTCCGTCGGCGTCGTCAGCGAGCACGCGCCGACCCCGCTCAAGGTCGTCCTCAACTGGGGCCGGCGCTACTCGCTCTGGGTCTTCAACTTCGGGCTGGCCTGCTGCGCCATCGAGTTCATCGCGGCATCTATGGCGCGCCACGACTTCATCCGACTCGGGGTCATCCCCTTCGCCCCCGGCCCGCGGCAGGCCGACCTCATGGTCGTCTCCGGCACGGTGACCGACAAGATGGCGCCTGCGATCCGCCGCCTCTACGACCAGATGCCCGAGCCGAAGTACGTCATCTCTTTCGGCGCCTGCTCCAACTCCGGTGGTCCGTACTGGGATTCGTACTCGGTGACGAAGGGTGTCGACACGATCATCCCCGTCGACGTCTATGTACCCGGTTGCCCGCCGCGGCCGGAGGCGCTGCTGCAGGGGATCATCCGGCTCCAGGAGAAGATCGCCGGCGAGCACACCGGCGACTCGATCCGCAGGCGGTATGCCGGGCACCGGTTGGCCACGTCCGCCGACCTCTCCCGGGGTCTGGTCGAGCCTCCGGACTCCGCCCCGGCCTGACTCGATCCGCCCCGCGCCGAGCCACCCTCCCAGCGCCGGGCCGGACCTCCCCGCTGTGCCGGTCCCAGACTGGTGTGTCGTTCACTCCCTCGGGTGTCGCCTACTCCTGGGGTCTGTCACCTACTCCGCTGTGTGTCGGCCATTGCCGACACACAGCGGAGTAGCCAACACGTGGCGGAGCAGGGGACATCGGACGGAATAGACGACACAGCGAAGGGCAGCGCTCCCGGGCTACTGAATGCCCTGCAGGATGAGGCGGCGCACCGCACCCACCGCCTCGTCGGACCCTTCGATCGTCACACTGTCGACGTCTGCCCGGCCCCAGGCCCACAGGGCCAGCTCCTCGGCGGAGCCGGTGACGGTCCCGCTGACCTGTGCGCCCTCGGCTGCTCGCCGCGCGCGGGCCTGGTCGAACTCGTTGCCCGACTCCGGGCCCGTGCCGAACCAGGGCCCGACGTCGACGAGCCAGCGGTCCCCGGTGTCCGAGGCGATGAGCTCGATCACTGCTGCGGTCTCGTCGGTGGCCCAGTCCGGTTGCCAGCCCCACATCACGTCGACGCAGTGGTCGACCGCTCCGGCCGCCACCTCGGGCGGGATGGGGGAGACATCGACCCCGGCGGCCTGCTCGGCGTCGACCCGGTGCATCGTCGCCTCGTAGGTCTGCATCCGCCGGGTGAAGCCGACCGTCTGCTCCGGAGGCCACCAGGACCAACGGACCTCGTCATCCCCGAGCTCGGTGAGCTGGGAGAGCAGCTGGAGGGTGGCGTGCTCGCGCAGGCCCAGCAGTCCGGCGGTGTCCTCCGGTCGGGGTGGTTTCGCCTCCTCGAGCCGCTCGCTGTCGTCGTCGGTCAGGGCCTCCTCCCGGAGGATCCCTGCCCAGAACAGGTGGACCTCGGTGAGGTGCCAGAGCAGGTCGTCGGCGGTCCAGCCCGGGCAGGACGGAACCGGTGCGGCCGGGTCGGTCGTGCTCAGGACCTCGGCGAAGCGGTCGGACTCGCGCTCGATAACCTCGAGCCGGTTGATCTCAGAGCGCCCCATGGACCGACAGTACTGCTGGCGTGGTTCTACGGGAAGGGGGTCAGACCGCCCTCAGTCGGGCTTCTCCCGGGACGCAGGGGACCAGTCCGCAGCGGCCATCCAGGAATCCTGTCCATCCATGGGGCGTCACGACGTAGACATCCCCGTCGGAGAGCTCGAGCAGCGCGGCCCTTCGCCAGGCGTCGCGGAACTGGCCCTCGGTCGCGGTCTGCACGACGTATCCCTCCCGACACACGACTGTGAACATGTAGATGCGGGAATCGGGGCCGAGTTGGTTGTACCTGGGAGAAGGGCCCAGAAGCTCCTCTGTGACCGTGCTCAGCTGGTCGGCGAGGGTGCCCTCCCGGTCGGCATCCGCGGCCCGGCGTGCAGTCCGACGCGATCGGTATCGGGCCCCCAGCTGGTAGCACGCCACCGGCTCAGGGGTTGGTGTCGCGATTCGTCGAACACCGAGGAGGTCCCTCCCGGAGTCGACCGCGGCGACGACGGTGCTACCGATCGAGGCTCGGCCCAGGGTGAGGATCTGGTCGAGCTGGCGAGCGGGATCCGTGAGGATCCAGGGCGTGGATTCGGGTGATCGTGTCATGCCGTCCATCGTCTTCGGTGGCAGGTCAAGACCGCGTCAGTTATCCACATGCCTGTGGATAACTCCTCAGCGCCGAGCGGTGCTGTGCCAGCCTGGAGATCCGGAATCGATCCCGCCTGCAGGAGGACCCACATGGGCTACTCGACCACGTACATTGGACAACTGAAGGTCGAACCACCCCTCAACCAGGCCGAGACCGCCTGGTTGCGGGCGTACTGCGCTGCCGATCGGGGCGGCGCGGACCCGTACGACGTCCCGCTCAACCCTGGCGCGGACCACCTCCACACCCTCGATCGTCCGGGCGCGCTCCTGCTCACGGTCCAGGATCGCGAGGGGCGGTACTCCATCGGTCGCGACTGGCGGCCGACGGTAGAGGGCTGCCACCTGACGTGGGTGCGTGCTGAGAACTCGAACGACGCGGACCGCCAGATCGAGTACCTCATCGAGCACTTCCTCGGCCCCCATGCTCGGGCTCGCCATTCGGAGCGGCCTGAGTTCGCAGAGTTCACATTCGACCACGTCGTGAGCGGATACGCGGCCGGTGAGGGCCCGGATGGGCGGTTCACGTTGATCCAGGTCGATCGAAACGAGGTCTGTGTGCGCGTCCTCACGGCGGGAATCGAGGACGCGTTCTGGGGAGCGGCCTCTGCCGACGAGCAAATTGACCAGGACGGTTGACCAACCTAGTCTGGCGGGATGGAGACCGTGAAGGTTCAGCACGCGAAGACGCACCTGTCGGCGATCCTCGCCAGGGTGGAGCAGGGGGAGGAGTTCGTCATCTCCCGTGGGGACACCCCGGTGGCTCGGCTCGTGCCGATGACGCCGCGCCGTCGAGAACTGGGCTTCGGTGCGTACACCCTCCCTAGCACGTTCTTCGACGACCTCCCGGATGAGGAGCTCGGCCTGTGGGGGGACGATGGCTGACCTGTTGCTCGACAGCCACGCGGTCATCTGGGCCATCAACGAGCCGGAACGACTGGGCGCATCCTCCCGGGAAGCACTTGTGGATCCCGGCAACAGAGTGATCGTCTCGGCGGCGAGCACCTGGGAGCTGACCACAAAGCACCGCCTGGGCAAGCTGCCCGGAGCCGGCGCCATGCTGGCGACCTTCCACGACTCTCTCGATCGCCTGGGGGCAGAGCGGCTGTCCATCAGCCACTCGCACGCTCGGCTGGCCGGCGGAATGGACTGGGAGCACAAGGATCCTTTCGATCGGGTGCTGGCTGCGCAGGCGATGATCGAGTCGCTGATCCTGGTGACGCTGGACCAGGCGTTCGGCACCCTGGCCGGCCTCCGGACGCTCTGGTGAGCCAGGGCGCCGATCTCCCGGGTTCCGCCGGTCCCGACGGATAGGCTGCCACCGTGGCCGAGGACCTCACCCGCACCGTGGCGCGCGACCAGTGGCGCGCGCAGGTCGAGGCGGCGCTGGCGGAGGGGTTCACCTTCGTCGACTGGCTCACCGCGGTCGACCGGACGTATGAGGATGAGCCCGCCCTCGAGATCGTCACCCGACTGTTGCGGATCGAACCCGGCGACGTCCAGGGCGTCCGCCTCACGACGCGTGTCCCAGTGGGGGAGTCCATCGAGAGCCTCACCCCGGTCCGGCCCGGCTTCGCCTTCCACGAGCGCGAGACCTGCGAGATGTTCGGCCAGGACTTCGAGGGCTTCACCGACGACACGGGACTCGGGCTTCGTCCCCTGCTTCTTCCGGACGGCTTCGAGGGCACGCCGCTGCGCAAGGACTTCCAGCTCGCTGCAAGGGCAAGCAAGACCTGGCCCGGCGGCAAGGAGCCCGGTGAGGGCCACGACAGCATGAAGTCGCCGAGCCGACGACGGGTCCAGGCGCCAGGGGTGCCGCCACCGGAATGGGGTCCTCGATGAGGCGGCGGCACTGATGGACATCTCGATCCTCGAGGTGGTGCTCCGCAGCGCCGCCGTCCTTGCCGCGTTCCTCGTCCTGCCCCTCCTCGTCGGCCAGCTCGAGCACAAGGTGATGGGCCACATGCAGGGCCGACTCGGCCCGATGTATGCCGGTGGATTCCACGGCTGGGCCCAGCTCGTCGCCGACGGAGTGAAGTTCATCCAGAAGGAGGACCTGACCCCCGCAGCGGCCGACCGCTGGCTCTATCGGATCGCTCCTGCACTCGCGCTTGTCCCGTATCTCGTTGCCCTTGCTGTGATCCCGGTCCACCCCGGCATCGTCGGGGCGGACCTGCCGGCGGGTGCCCTGTTCGTCCTCGTCGCCAGCGGCGTGAGCATCCTCGGCATGCTCGTCGGCGGCTGGGCGAGCGCCAACAAGTACTCGCTGATCGGCGGTATGCGCTCTGCCGCCCAGCTGCTCGCCTACGAGCTGCCCCTCGTGCTCTCAGTCGCATCGGTATGCCTCGCGGCCGGAACCCTCTCGCTCACCGGAATCGTCGAGACGTGGTCGCCCTGGTGGCTGATCTGGCAGCTGCCCGCCGCCCTCGTCTTCCTCACCGCGGCCGTCGCGGAGCTCAACCGCCCGCCCTTCGACACCCCCATCGCCGACGCCGAGATCGTCATGGGCCCCTTCACCGAGTACGGCGGCCTGCGCTTCGCGTTCTTCCTCCTCGCCGAGTACGCCGGAATCGTCCTGTTCTCACTGCTGTTCGCCGTCCTCTTCCTCGGTGGCTGGCGCGGACCGGGTGAGGAGTACGTCGGCTTCCTCTACACGGCGCTCAAGGCCTTCCCCGTCGCCTTTCTCATCATCTGGATGCGGGTCGCCTGGCCCCGTGTGCGGGCGGACCAGCTCCAGCGGCTCGCCTGGCTCGGCCTCGTGCCCGTCGCCCTCGTCCAGCTCGCCCTGACGGCCCTGGTGGTGGTGACCCGATGACGGACAAGCAGCCTCAGAAGAGCTCGCCCCAGAGCGAGCCGCACACGATCTCGGACAAGCAGTCCCGCAGCCGCAACCCGTTCGCGGCAGCCAAGGGTCTGCTCGCGGGCATGCGGACGACCGCGAAGACGATGGTCACCCCGGCACATACCCAGCAGTACCCCGACGAGCGACCGGTGCTGCCGCCGCGCTCGCGCGGGGTCATCGCGCTGCGCGAGGAGAACTGCACGAGCTGCATGCTCTGTGCTCGTGAGTGCCCGGACTGGTGCATCTACATCGACTCGCACAAGGAGACGGTGCCGCCGGCGACCGAGGGTGGTCGGGAGCGGCAGCGTAACGTCCTCGACCGCTTCGCCATCGACTTCTCGCTGTGCATGTACTGCGGGATCTGCATCGAGGTCTGCCCCTTCGACGCCCTCTTCTGGTCGCCGCAGTTCGAGTACGCCGAGCTGGACATCAAGGACCTGCTCCACGAGAAGGACCGGCTGGGGGAGTGGATGGCGACCGTGCCGCC
>JAAYSB010000118.1 GCA_012518475.1 Intrasporangiaceae bacterium
ATCGGTGCCGGGCTCGGGTTCCTCGGCGTGATTGAGGAGGCGACCCCATTCATCCTCGTCGCCCTCATCATCGGCATCACCCTTGTCGCTGTGGTCTCCGTGGCCACCGGTGTTGAGAAGGGCATCCGGATCCTCTCGAACATAAACATGGCCACGGCTGCTGTCTTCGCGCTCGTCATTCTCATCCTGGGACCGACGGTGTTTATCCTCAGCGACCTGGTCCAGCAGGTCGGATCCTATGTTCAGAACCTCATCCGGCTGTCGTTCCGTACCATGCCGTTCTCCGGGGAGGAAGGCACAGCATGGTTGTCCGGCTGGACGACGTACTACTGGGGTTGGTGGATGAGCTGGGCGCCGTTCGTCGGGATCTTCATCGCTCGCATCTCCAGGGGGCGCACTGTTCGAGAGTTCATCACCGGTGTGCTGCTCGTCCCCACCCTCGTGACTTTCCTCTGGTTCAGCATCATGGGCGGTTCAGCGCTCTACCGTGAGATGTTCGGTGAGGGCGGTCTCATCGGCGCCGACGGCGCAGTGTCGACGAACGACGCGCTCTTCCAGCTGCTGGACGGCTTCCCCATGGCCACGGTCCTGTCCGTCATCGCCATCTTCCTCATCATCGTCTTCTTCGTCACGAGCTCCGACTCGGGCTCATTCGTCGTCGACATGCTCGCCTCCGGTGGCGACACCAACCCACCCATCTGGTCCCGCATCATGTGGGCCTCGGTGGAGGGGGGCATCGCGGCTGCGCTCATCCTCGCGGGCGGTGGAGGTCTGGGCGCCCTCCAGACGATGGCGATCCTCGTGGCTGCGCCGTTCAGCATCGTCATGGTCCTCATGATGTTCTCGACCGCGAGATCGCTGCTGCGCGAGCACGGTCGGGCGCTCCGTCGTCGCAAGGAACTCGAGCTCGACGAGGTCGTCTCGCACGTCGAGGAACGCTTGGACTCATAGGCGAGGGGAACCGGACCCCGGTGGGGTGCCTCCTTCCGTGCGCTCGCCCAGCACCTCGTCCACCGCGGCCCGACCAATGGCGACGGCCTGCCGCAGCGTCTCGGTCGTGCGGCTCAGCAGCCCGACGGACGGCGCGGACTCCGGCGGCGCAATCTGGCGCACCCTCGGGTCGGTCGCGAGCAGCCGCTCCTCCGCGAGCACCCGCTCATGCCGTGCGGTCCATGCGCCCAGGGCACCCGGTGCGCGGCGCGAGAGCCACGTCCGCACGACGCGATCCTCGAGGCGCGACGGGCGAGGCCGGAACTCGCGCGGCTGCTGGGTCCGCAGGGCCAGGACGTGCGTGGCTCCCTGGGCGAACGCGGTCGTGACCGGCACGTTCTCCGCAAGGCCGGCATCGAGGAACTGTCGCCCCTCGATCTCGATGAGTGGGCCCCCGAGCACCGGGAGCCGCGTGCTCGCACGCAGGACGTCCCGTAGCGAGGGGACGTCGCGGATGAAAGGGGCCAGGTCGACTGCCTCACCGGTCGCGGCGTCGGTGGCCAGCGGGTGGTACTCGACGGGG
>JAAYSB010000119.1 GCA_012518475.1 Intrasporangiaceae bacterium
AGCACCCCGGCGAGGGTCACCGACGCGATGATGACGTATGCGGACACGTGGCCAGCGTAGCCGCGCACAGTGGTCGTAGCCTTGGGGACATGCAGACCAGTGCGGGGATGACCTTCGAAGGGTTGCCGTTCGAGGGGTACGGCGACGGCATCGGTTCGGCGGCGACCGTCCTGCGCGCGAACGCGACGTCATCCGGCCTGACAGCGCCGGTGCCCACGTGTCCGGGGTGGTCGGTCGCGGACCTGGTGCGCCACCAGGGCATCGTGCACCGGTGGGCGGCCGGCCTGCTCAGCGGCGAGGAGCCCGATGCCAGGGTGCATGAGGCGGCCGCGGAGTCAGTCACGAACCTGCTCGACTGGTTCGATGAGGGTGCGACCGACCTGCTCGATGTCCTCTCGAAGACGCGGGAGGACTGGGACGGCTGGTTCTTCCTCCGCAGCGACCGTTCGCCCCGGGACGGCTGGGCCCGCCGGCAGTGTCACGAGACGACGATCCATGCTGTCGACGCGATGGCTGCCAGGCTCGGTCGGACACCGATGGCGGACGAGGTGTGGTTCTCCCCCCGGCTCGCGGCGGACGGGATCGACGAGCTCGTGATGTCATTCGCTCCCCGACGCTCGAGCGGACTGCGGTCCGATGAGCCTGTGACGATCGAGCTGACGGCGGCTGACACCGGGGACCGCTGGAGTGTCGAGGTCGGCGCGGAACGGGCGACCGCAGTACGTGGAGCGGCGGACAGCGCGGTCGATGTCCGGTGGACCGGGCCCGCCCGGGATCTCTATCTCCTCGTCTGGAACCGACTGGGTCAGAGGGACGGGTCGGGTGCGAGTCGCATACAGATCGAGCACCTGACGGACGCCGGGGCAACGGCGCGCGGGCTCTGGCAGAAGGCGATGAAGGTGGTGTGGTCGTGAGCTATGACTATGCGCGGCGGGGGCCCGACGGTGTGCTGCTTCCGGTGGACGACCACCACCGGGACGTGACCGGAGGTGCTCTGCGCGCCGGGGTGTTCGGCGCGATGGACGGCCTCGTCTCGAACTTCTCGCTGGTCGCCGGCGTCATCGGGGCCGGGCTCGCGACGAACCAGGTCATCCTCACCGGTCTCGCCGGACTCGCGGCCGGCGCCTTCTCGATGGCCGCCGGGGAGTACACGAGCGTCGTTTCCCAGACCGAGGCGACCGAGGCCGAGATCGCCAAGGAGAAGGCCGCGATCGCAGAGAACCCGGAGGGTGAGGCGGCCGAGCTGGCCGAGATCTACGAGGGTTACGGCATGACGCCGGAGGTGGCCCGTCTCGCGGCCGACCAGGTGACCGCTCATCCCGAGCACTCTTGGCGGGTGCATGCCCGCGAGGAGCTGGGGATCGACCCGGACGACCTGCCCTCGCCGTATGTGGCTGCCGGCTCGAGCTTCGCGGCGTTCACGGTGGGGGCGCTCATCCCGCTCATCCCCCTGTTCCTCGGCTTCAACTCGATTCTCGTGGTCTCGGCCGTGGGCGCGATCGGACTGTTCGCCTCGGGCGCGATCGTGGCGCGTCTGACGATGCGGTCGATGTGGTTCGGTGGCGGCCGTCAGCTCCTGCTCGGTCTGGTCGCGGCGGCAGCAACGTATCTCTTGGGCAGTCTTGTCGGAGGCGCGGTCTAGGGTCGGTGACGTGACCCTCTTCGTGCACCGCGGGACGAGCGCGGACGCGCTCGCCTCCGGGCTGGCCGAGCTGCTCGCCAAGCCTCTCGCGGACCCGTTCGCCGAGGAGGTCGTCGCCGTTCCGGCCAAGGGGGTCGAGCGCTGGCTGGCCCAGCGGATGTCGCACCGGCTCGGCGCGAGCGTCGGTCAGGACGGAGTGAGCCGATCGGACGGTGTCTGCGCCGGCGTCCGCTTCCTCAACCCGCACTCGCTCGTCGCCCTCATCCTCGGCATCGAGCAGGGCGATCCCTGGCACCCGGAGCAGCTGGCGTGGGCCGTGCTGCGCGCCGTCGACGACAGCCTCGACGAGCCGTTCGCCCACACCCTCGCGCTCCACCTCGGGCACGGGATGACCGGGGTTGAGGGTGAGCTGCGCCGCGGCCGCCGCTATGCAGTGGCCCGTCGGCTGGCCGGGCTCTTCGCGGACTATGCGGCCCAGCGGCCGGCCATGCTCGCCGACTGGCGCTCCGGCGGCTCCGGTGACGGCCTCGGCGGCGCGGTCGATGATGACCTGGCCTGGCAGCCCGAGCTGTGGCGCCGGGTGCTCGGGCTCGTCGACGCCGAGGCCCCTGAGGAGCGCCAGGCGCGAGTCGTCGCCGAGCTGCGGACCGGCCGCCTCAGCGGACTGGAGCTGCCGGGACGGTTGTCGCTCTTCGGCCACACCCGGATCGCGCGCTCCGAGATCGAGGTCCTCACCGCTCTCGGCGAGCACCGGGACGTCCACCTCTGGCTCCCGCAGGCCTCCCCGGCTGCCTGGTCGACCCTCACCGAGGTCGCTGCCGGGGGCCCGGTCCCTCGTGCCGACGACGACTCCGGACTGCTGATCAACCATCCGCTGCTGGCCAGCCTGGGCCGGGATGCCCGTGAGCTCCAACGGACACTCGCCCTCGCCGACGCTGTCGACCAGCCGCTCGAGCCGGATGAGAGCAGGCCGCCGACCATGCTCCACCTGCTCCAGCAGGACCTGGCCGGGGACCGTGCACCGACGGTGGCGGAGCGCGACGCCAGGAGCGTTCCCGCCGCGGACCGGAGCATCCAGGTGCACGCCTGCCACGGGCAGTCCCGCCAGGTGGAGGTGCTCCGCGACGTCATCGCCGACCTCCTCGAGCAGGACCCTACCCTCGAGCCGCGCGACATCCTCGTGATGTGCCCGGACGTGGAGGCCTACTCCCCCCTCATCCACGCCGCCTTCGGACTCGGTGGGGTGGTCCGGGACACGGCCGTGCGCGATGCCGGCACGGATGGCTCCCACCCGGCCCACACGTTCCGGGTGCGGATCGCCGACCGGGCGCCGCTGCATACCAATCCGCTTCTCTCCCTTGCTGATCAGCTCGTCCTGCTCGCCAGCAGCCGGCTCACTGGCAGCGAGGTGCTCGACCTCGCTCGCAGCGCACCGGTGCGACGACGCTTCGGACTCGACGACGAGGCGCTCGAGCGGCTCACGGACTGGGTCTCGTCGGTGGCGATCCGGTGGGGCCTGGACGCCGAGCACCGGGAGGCCTTCCGCATCCGCGGGCTCTCCCAGAACACCTGGCAGGCAGGCCTGGACCGGATCCTCGTCGGTGCGGCTGTCGACGGCGACGAGATCGACCACGTCGGCACGACCCTCGCCCTCGACGATCTCGACAGCGGCGACATCGAGCTGGCCGGGCGGCTGGCGGAGCTCGTCGCCCGGCTCGCCGGCACTCTTGAGCGGATGCGGGACGCGTCGACGGCGGAGGACTGGGTCGGAGTCCTTCGCGACGGCGTGCTCGGGCTCGCCGACGTCCCGGTCAAGGATGCCTGGCAGACCGCCCAGCTCGAGCGCGAGCTGGCCAGGGTCGGTGCCGCTGCGGCAGCGGTCGGAGGAGCGGGGCTCGGCCTCGCCGATGTCCACGCCCTGCTCGTCGGTCGTGGGGCGGCTCGGGCGACGCGATCGAGCTTCCGGACCGGGACCCTCACCGTCTGCACGATGGTGCCCATGCGCTCGGTGCCGCACCGCGTCGTCTGCCTCGTCGGTCTCGACCACGGAGTCTTCCCCCGCGCGAGCACCCCCGACGGCGACGATGTCCTCGCCCGCCGGCCCGTTACTGGCGAGCGTGACACGCGCAGCGAGGACCGCCAGCTGCTCCTCGACGCGCTCATGTCGGCCGGGCAGACCGTCGTCATCACCTACTCCGGCTTCGACGAGCACACCGGAGCGACCCGCGAGCCGTCGGTCCCGCTCGGTGAGCTCATCGACGCAGTCCGCCGCACGGCGACCGGGCCTGGTGTCGACCGCCTCGTCACGGAGCACCCGCTCCAGCCCTTCGACGCGCGCAACCTCGGTGTCGCCGGCGACCGCGTCGAGCTGCTGCCAGAAGGACGCCCGTTCAGCTATGACCCCGCGGCTCTGAGTGCCGCGACCCGCGCGCTCGGGGACAGGGTTCAGCGCGAGCACCCCGTCGATGTCCGACTCTCCCCCGCGCCCATGGAGGACGTCGACCTGGGCGAGCTGATCCGGTTCTTCGACGATCCGGCCAAGGCCTTCCTCCGGTCCCGCCTCGGCATGGTCCTGCCCGAGATCGACGAGATTCAGCACGAGGGCATCCCCATCGAGCTCGACGGTCTGCGCACCTGGCAGATCGGTGAGCGTGTCCTCCAGTCCGTCCTCGCCGGTCGGGACCTCGAGGCCACCTGCAACGCCGAGCTGTGGCGGGGCGACCTGCCGCCGCGGGAGCTGGGCTATCGGACGCTGCACGACATTGCGACAGAGGTGCAGGCCCTGGCTGCGCTCACGTGGCGGGTGGCCGGGGTCGGCGGACCCC
>JAAYSB010000120.1 GCA_012518475.1 Intrasporangiaceae bacterium
GACCCTCCCACAGCGGAGGAGGCCGCCGCAGCCATGTCCGCCCGGCACGGCTGGCTCACGTTCACCGGCGACGGGCAGCCGCTGGCACGCCGCCTGGACAGCGCAGTGGGGTCCTGGCAGGAGGTGCTACTCGGCGAGCACCGCGCGTGGTACGGGGACTCTGCCCCCGAGCAGGTCAGTGGCGCGTTCGTCCTCCAGTACCTGCTCCAGGTGCCGGCGCACACTGCCGCCGTGGCAGCCGGACTCGGTCTGCGCTGCACGGCTCTGGCTGACCTCTCCTTCGCCCTCGGTGACCACGGGGAGCCGCGTCGGGTCGAGATCGGCCCCGTCGCCGCCCTGGCGGGTGATCTCGACCAGCGGCTCGCGACGGCCGAGCGTGACTACCTCGCCGCCACCGTCCCGGTCGCCCAGGCCTATCGCTCCACCCGACCGATGAGCACCCAGCAGCGGCTCGGGATGGTCCACGACATGTGGGCCGAGGCACGCCGAGCAGTCCGTAGCTCTGCAGGGCTGTTCACCCTCGACGAGCCGCGCCGTCGCTCGTGCTGTCTGATCTATGCGCTCCCCGGCTGCGTCGAGTGCTCCGGGTGCCCACGCCGGCGCCGCGCCTGACAGCCCGGCTAGTGCAGCGGGGCCATGAGGTCCCCGTGCTCCTCGATCCGGTCGAGGACGTCCTCGACCAGGACCTGCTCGAACACCTCACCGGCGGCCCCTGCGTCGACCTCGGCCCACGTCCGTGGGGTCGCCACCTGCGGCAGCTCGCGGCCCCGGAGTGAATAGGGCGCGATCGTCGTCTTGGCTGCGACGTTCTGCGACCAGTCGAGGAAGATCTTGCCCGGCCGCAGCGACTTGGTCATCTTCCACAGCACGAGCTCGGGCAGCTTCTTGGTCATCTCCTGGGCGAGCTGCTGAGCCAGATCCCGGACCTCGTTGGATGTGAGATCACCCCCGAGCGAGGCATAGAGCTGCATTCCCTTACTGCCGCTGGTGACCGGATGCAGATCCAGGCCGAGGGATTCCAGTCTGTCCCGCAGATGAAGGGCCACGACAGCGCATTCCTGCAGACCGGCGGGCTTTCCGGGATCGAGATCGAGAACGATTCGGTCGGGATTGGCCGGTCTGCCGTCTGCGTCGATCCGCCACTGCGGAATATGGAACTCGAGTGAATTGAGATTCACGAGATAGGTCAGCGCCGCCAGGTCGCTCACCAGCGGATATGTCATGTCATCGAATGCGGTATGCGGCAGCCAGCTCGGTGCGCCCGACGGCAGATTCTTCTCGAAGAAGGACAGATCGCCGACTCCGTGCGGGAATCGCACCCGGGTCACCGGTCGTCCGGCAAGAAGGGGCAGCAGATAGGGGCTGATCTGCGCGTAGTAGCTGAGCACCTCGCCCTTCGTCGTCTCGGTGGAGGGGTAGAGGAGCTTGTCCAGGCTGGACAGCCGCAGGCGGCGTCCGTCGACCGTGACCTGCTGGGTCTGTGGTTCAGCCATCCGAGACCTCGCGCACGTCCTCGGCCGTGAGGTCGGGGCGCATTCCGATGAAGCTCGGCTGACGCAGCCGGCCGCCGCCGGAGAGCCCGAGTGAGCGGACGTCGACGACGACCTCGGGACGGACCCAGCGCGCGCCCAGGATGTCCTCGCGCGGGAGCGCGCCGGCAAACGGTGAGGTCGTGGACCGGTGGGGGCCGAGCACCTCGCGCATCCGGATCCCCGCCTTCCCGGCGAGCCCGGACCCGACCCGGCCGAGGAAGTCCAGAGAGCCGTCGGCCCGGGGCAGACCCACGAGGACGGCACCGAGCCGGGCGTCGGTGCCCGTCTCCGGGCGCCAGCCGCCGACGACGACACTCACGAGGGTGCGGTGCGGAACCTTGAGCCAGTCGGGGGAGCGGCGGCCGGGGGCATACGCGGAGGTCCGGCGCTTGCTCACGACACCTTCGAGTCCCTGGTCCGCCGTTGCAGACAGCAGCTCCTCGCCGTCGTCATAGGTCGGCGGGACCTGCCAGCGTGGGCCACTGAGGTC
>JAAYSB010000121.1 GCA_012518475.1 Intrasporangiaceae bacterium
CCCCCACCCCGAGTGGATCGTCAAGGCACTGCGGCAGGCGCTCATCGGGCACGGGGTCGTCGACTCCGCCGGAGCCGACGACGAGCTGGGCAGGCTTCTGGAGTCCGACAACGCCGCCCCGCCCGTGCAGATCGTCGCCCGTCCCGGCCTCGGCGCCGAGGATGAGCTGGCGAACAGTCCTGCCGAGGAGTCGCCACTCGCCCCGACCGCGTGGGAGCTGCCCGGCGGCGACCCCGGGCGGATCACCGCGATCCGCGACGGTCGGGCGGCGGTGCAGGACGCCGGATCGCAGCTCCTGGCGCTGGCGCTGGCCGCCGTCCCGCTGACCGGTGCTGCCGCGCAGGCTCCGCAACGCTGGCTCGACCTGTGTGCGGGGCCGGGCGGCAAGGCCGGCCTCCTCGCAGCCCTGGCCGCCGAGCTCGGCGCCGACCTCGTGGCCAACGAGGTGAGCGAGCACCGGGCTGAGCTCGTGAGTGCCACCCTGCGCGCGGTGACCGAGGTGGCGGCGCGAGACGGCCGCACCATCGAGGTTCGGATCGGAGACGGACGCGAGGTCGGGGAGCAGGAGCCCGACGCATACACCCGCGTCCTTGTCGACGCGCCGTGCACCGGCCTCGGCGCCCTGCGTCGGCGCCCCGAGGCGCGCTGGCGGCGCGTCCCGGGCGACCTGGCCACTCTCGGGCCGCTCCAGCGCGATCTGCTCAGTGCAGCCATCTCGGCAACTGTGCCCGGGGGAGTCATCGGGTATGCCACGTGCAGCCCACACCTCGCGGAGACGACATTCGTCGTTCAGGACGTCATCAAGCGCCGCGACGATGTCGAGCTCATCGACGCACGGCCGTTCTTCCGCGATCGCGCGGGGGACCAGATCCCCTTCCTCGGCGAGGGCCCGACGGTTCAGCTCTGGCCGCACCGGCACTCCACCGACGGTATGTTCACCGCCCTGATGCGCCGCCGCTGACTGTGCCATGATCGTTCGTGAGCCGCTCTAGGTGGGGCGGCCGGCGATGTGTGGGAGTAGGTGTGACCCGTTTCGATCCGCTCAGTGGTCCGGCCCGCGAGACCGCTGACTCCTTGGGAACGCTGCCGTCGAACCTGCCGCGGCCCGAGGATGACGGGGCGGCCGATCACCTCGTCGGCCGGGGGATGTCCATGGCTCGACTGCGCGGCACCGAGGGCGCAGCGGTGGAGCTCGGTGAGCTCCCACTCGGTCGGAGCGTCATCTTCGTCTATCCCTGCACCGGCCGGCCTGCCCGAGCGATGCCGGCGGGCTGGGACGACATCCCCGGGGCTCGGGGCTGCACGGCCGAGCTGACCGGCGTCAGCGACGCCCACGACGACCTGCGCCGAGCCGGTGCTGCCGCGGTCTACGGGCTCTCCACCCAGGACAGCGCCTACCAGGCCGAGGCAGCGCGGCGGCTGCGCCTGACGTTCCCGCTCCTGGCGGACCCGACGATGCGGGTCGGTCGGGACCTCGACCTGCCGAGCTTCACCGCAGACGGCGCGACGTTCTATCGGCGGATCACACTGATGGTGCAGGACGGCGTCATCGAGCACGCCTTCTATCCCGTGTTTCCGCCCGATACCCACGTCCACGAGGTCATCGGCTGGTTGCAGCGCCGGCGCCGCTGACCGACTCACCTGCCCCGTAGGCTGTCGGCGTGCAGATCTCCCCGTCGATCCTCTCCGCAGACTTCGCCAACCTCGAGTCGGAGCTGGCAGCCATCGCCAACGCCGACTGGGCACACGTCGACGTCATGGACAACCACTTCGTCCCGAACCTCACCCTGGGGCTGCCGGTCGTGGAGTCGCTGCTCAAGGTGAGTCCGATCCCGATCGACTGCCACCTCATGATCGAGGACCCGGACCGGTGGGCGCCTGGCTACGCCGAGGCCGGTGCTCAGTCCGTGACGTTCCATATCGAGGCCGCCGCCGACCCGATCCGTCTGGCCCGGGCCATCCGCTCCGCAGGCGCGCGAGCCGCCTTCGCACTCAAGCCCGGCACCGACTTCGCGCCCTACGAGGAGCTGCTGCCCGAGGTGGACATGGTGCTCGTCATGACCGTCGAGCCCGGCTTCGGCGGACAGTCCTTCATGGCCGACCAGATGCCCAAGGTTCGCCAGGTGCGCGAGGCCGTCCGTCGCCACGGTGGCGAGATCTGGATCCAGGTCGACGGGGGAGTGTCCGCCGCGACCATCGAGCAGTGCGCAGAGGCAGGAGCGGACGTGTTCGTCGCGGGCTCTGCGGTCTATGGGGCGGAGTCGGCCGCGGCCGCTGTCGAGCAGCTGCGTGAGCTCTCCGCCCGCCACGGCTGAGGACGGCTCTGTGTCCCGCGCGCCGGCTCTGACCTCCGTCCTCGGGCAGGGCTATGCCGCTGGGCTGACGCTGGTCGGCGGGCTCGAGGAGGGTGTCCAGATCAACGATCTGGAGCTCGAGGACTGCCGCATCGAGGGCGGGGTGATGGAACGCTCCCAGTGGCGCCGCTGCACCTTCGACCGGGTCACCTTCTCCGGCGTGAACCTGTCGATGGGACGCGTCGTCGACACCCGGTTCGCGGACTGTGTCATCCGCGATTCCAAGGCCCAGGCCTTCTCCTGGGTCGGCCTGCGTGCGAGCGGCCTTGCCGACCAGGCGATCTCGTTCGAGGGCTGCCGCTTGGACTACGGCTCGTTCATGGGGATCGACGGGCGAGGACTGCGCTTCACCGGCTGCTCCCTCGTGGATGCCGACTTCGCGGAGGCCGATCTGCGCGAGGTCGAGTTCATCGACTGCGATCTGAGCGGCGCGCGGTTCGCTGAGGCAGATCTGCGGGGCGCGCTGTTCAGGGATGTCCGCGGAATCGGCCTCGATGTCCGAGAGGCCCGGACACATGGGATGCGGGTCGACCCCGCCACCGCGATCGACCTGGTCACGGCACTCGGCATCGAGATCGTCACCGGGCCCACGCCCGACTGACGCCACTCGGCTGCTGTCCGGAAAGTGTCGGTGTCGGTGTCCGGTGCGGGGCGGGTGGGGGTTTCGCCGTTTCGCTGGAATTTGGAAGAAGTGGCGAAGCGGGGCGGTGGAGGAGGTGGTGTCGGGGTGTCGGTGTTCCGCGTCAGGATTCCTGGCACCCCGGTTAGTGGTGGACTATCTCGGGTGTGAGTCCAGGAGGTGAGTGATGGCGCGACCACCGGTGGTGCCGGCGGAGAAGAAGGTCAGGATCGTGCTCTCGGTCCTTGCCGGGGAGGTCTCGATCGCTGAGGCTGCGCGACGGGAGAGGGTCTCTGAGACCTCGATCGGGAAGTGTAAGGCCGAGTTCCTCGAGGCAGGCAAGACGGCCCTGACCGCGGGCCGTTCGGGTCCGACGTCGCGTGAGGCGCAGCTCGAGGCGGAGGTCGATGACCTGACCCGGGCGCTGGGTGAGGCAGCGGTCGAGCTGCGGGTGTGGAAGAAGAGCGCGGAGGGCCGCCTGGGCCCTTCGCGGACCTCGAGGTAATCCGTATCGAGGCGGGGATGCCGACCACGAGGTTCGTCGAGCTGGTCGGCATCCCCCTTCGCACCTACCGGCGCTGGCAGGCCAAGGCCCGGGTCGGGCATCCGCCCAAGGGTCCGTGGCCGGCGCCGGTCCGGGCACAGCATCGCGAGAGCGTGGTCGAGATCGCCAAGGAGCATCCGGCGTGGGGACACCGCAAGGTGTGGGCCACCGCCCGCTACGCCGGGCACCGGCTCTCGATGTCGAGCGTGCTGCGGGTGCTCACCGAGGCCGACCTGATCCAGCGGGCCGACTATCAGCGGGAGCGACGCAAGCTCGCCCAGGCGCGCAAGGCGGCGTTCGCGCTGACCCCGACCCGGCCGAACCAGGTGTGGCAGTTCGACTTCAGCGAGTTCGAGACGATCGCCGGCGGCACCTGGCGGGTGGCCGGGATCGCGGACTACTGGTCCAAGTACGAGTTCGGCTGGCACTGGTCCCCGACCGCGA
>JAAYSB010000122.1 GCA_012518475.1 Intrasporangiaceae bacterium
CGGAAGTGGTCCCCAGCCTGACGGGTCATCCCGCCCGGCTGGTCGTCGCTGGCCTGGTCGCGGAACCAGGCGACGGTGTCGGCGTCCATGACCTCGGACCAGATGTAGGAGTAGTACCCGGCCGAGTAACCGCCGGCGAAGATGTGGGAGAAGTACGCGGAGCGGTAGCGCGGCGGGATGAGGGGGAAGTCGACGCCTGCCTTCTCGAGGGCAGCCTGCTCGAACGCCTCGACCCCGGAGCCGTCCTCGGGCAGCTCTTCAAGAGGCGTCTGGTGCCAGGCCTGGTCGAGGATCATGGCGTTGACCTTCTCGACGGCGTCGTAGCCGCTGGTCTGCCGATCGGCGACGAGGGCATCGATCCACTCCTGCGGCATCGCCTCGCCGGTCTTGTGGTGGCGGGCGAACTGGCGGATGAGCTCGGGCTCGAAGGCCCAGATCTCGTTGACCTGGCTGGGGAACTCGACGAAGTCACGCGGCACGTTCGGCCCGGAGCGCGACGGATAGCGGACGTTGGAGAGCAGCCCGTGCAGGTCGTGGCCGAACTCGTGGAACAGGGTGATGACGTTGTCCCACGTCATCAGGCTCGGCGAGCCGGGGGCCGGCGGGGCGAGGTTGCAGGTGTTCGTCACGAGCGGCTGGTCGCCGAGAAGCTCGGACTGGTCGACGATGCTCGTCATCCAGGCCCCTCCCTGCTTCGTCGGCCGGGTGTAGGGGTCGATGATCACCGCGCCGAGAACCTCGCCGTCGGCCTCGCGGACCTCATAGACCGTCGCCTCCTCGGTGTAGCCCCGCAGCTCCGGCCGCTCGTGGAAGGTGATGTCGTACAGCGCGGTGGCTGCCGCGAACACACCGTCGTGGAGCACCCGCGTGTACTCGAGGTACTGCTTGACCTCCTCGGCGTCCAGTCCGGAGTCACCCTTGGCCTGAGCCGCGAGGAACTGCCAGTCCCAGGGCTCAAGGGTCGCGCCCGGATCGATCTTCGCCAACCGGGCGGCGAGCTCGTCAGCCTCCTTCGTCGCGACCGCGATGACACCCGGCGCAAGCTGACCGAGGAGGTCGTTGACCGCCTCGGTGCTGCCGGCACAGGCCGTCTCGTGCTCATACGCGGCGTGGTGCTCATAGCCGAGCAGGGTCGCCCGCTCCGAGCGCAGCCGGGAGAGCTTGACGAGGATGTCACGCGTGTCGTGCTCCCCCGACAGACCGCGGCCGACCGACGCGCGGAAGACCTCCTCGCGAAGGCTCCTGTCCTCGAGGACATCGAGCACCGGCTGCCCCGTCGTGTTCGTGATGGTGATGAGCCAGCCGTCGAGGTCACGCGCCTTGGCCGCCTCGCGCATACCGGCCCTGTCATCGTCGGAGACCCCGGCGAGCCGCGACTCGTCCGTGACGTGGACGGCGGCGGCGTTGCGGCCGGCGACGAGGAGCTGCTCGAACTTCGTCGACAGTCCGGCGATCTCGGTGTTGAGCTGCTTGAGCCGCTCCTGCTTGTCGGCGGGAAGGTTGATGCCGCCGCGCTCGTAGTCCCGCAGCCGGTCAGTGAGGTTGAACTCGTCCTGCTCGTCCAGCTCGACCGCACCGGCATCGGCGCGTTCGCGAAGGGAGGCGAGCCGCGCATACAAATCCGTGTTGAGCAGGATGGCGTCCTGGTGCTGCGCGAGGCGGGGCATGAACTCGGCCATGATGGCGTCGCGCTCGTCGTTGGTGTCGGCGGACTTGGCCACCCAGAAGGCATGAAGCGCGCGGGTGAGCGTACCGCCGCTACGCTCCCAGGCCTGGAGGACGTTCTCCACCGTGGCGGGCTCCGGGTCGGCCGCGAGAGCGTCGAGCTCAGCCAGGTGCTCGGTCATTCCGGTCTCGAGCGCCTCCCGGAAATTCGCTTCCGTGATGGTTGCGTAGTCCGGCAGCTGGAACGGCAGCGTCGACGGGGCGAGCAGGGGGTTCGTCATGGTCCCAGCCAAACACATGTGTCGGTCACGCGCCCACCGATTGTGGGACCCGGAAGAGCCCTGATCTCCCTAGACTCGGCTCATGGCTGAGATCACCGACTTCGATTCCGCCGTCGCCGCTGTCCAGGACCTCACGCAGGACCCGGGTAACACGACCAAGCTCACGCTGTATGCGCTGTACAAGCAGGCGACCGAGGGGGACGTCTCCGGCAAGCGGCCGGGATTCACCAACCCGGTCGGCCGGGCGAAGTACGACGCCTGGAAGTCCATGGAGGGCAAGGACCCCGAGGACGCCAAGAAGGAGTACATCGAGGCCGTCCAGGCCCTCGTCGACGCCGAGGGCTGACCCTCACAGTTGATGTATGGCGACATGCAGAGGATTCGTGCCTGGGCCCTGCGTGTCGCCAGACATCAAACACGAACGGTGAGCACCTAGAGGGCCTTGTCGGCGACGGACAGTGCGTCGTCGAGGATGTCGAGGCCTTCCTTGATCTCCGCGTCGCTGATCGTCAGCGGCGGGACGACGTGAGTGCGGTTGAAGTGCACGAACGGCCACAGGCCCTTGTCCTTGCACGCCGCCGCGAAGTCCGCCATCGGCTTGGCGGCCGGTCCGGAGGCGTTGTACGGGACGAGCGGCTCGCGCGTCTCCGGGTCCTTGACCAGCTCGACCGCCCAGAACACCCCGAGGCCGCGGACCTCTCCGACACTCGGGTGGCGATCGGCGATCTCGGCCAGTGCCGGGCCGATGACGTCGGTCCCCAGGTTCCGGGCCCGCTCGATGATGCCCTCCTCCTCGAGGATCCCGATGCTCGCCACGGCGCTCGCGCAGGCGAGCGGGTGGCCTGAGTACGTGAGTCCACCGGGGTACGGTCGCTCGGCGAAGGTGTCGGCGATCGCACTGGACAGGATGACGCCCCCGAGCGGCACATACCCACTGTTCACACCCTTGGCGAAGGTGATCAGGTCGGGAGTGATCCCCCACCGGTCGAACGCGAACCACTCCCCGCACCGGCCGAAGCCGGCCATGACCTCGTCGCAGATGAGCATGATGCCGTGCTCGTCACAGATCTCGCGCAGCCCGGCGAGGTAGCCCTCCGGCGGCACGAGGATCCCATTCGTCCCGACGACCGTCTCCATGATGATTGCCGCGACCGTGTGCGCGCCTTCGACCGTGAGGACATCGCGGACGTGCTGCAGCGCGCGCACCCGCTCCTCCTCCGGGCTCGTGCTGTGGAAGGGCGAGCGATACGGGTAGGGCCCCCAGAAGTGCACGACGCCGGGCATGCTCGGCTCCGACGGCCACCGCCGCGGGTCTCCGGTCATCGTGATAGCGCCGGCCGTCGCCCCGTGATAGCTGCGGTACGCGGCGAGGATCTTGTGCCGGCCCGTGTGCAGGCGCGCCATCCGGATCGCATTCTCCGTCGCCTCGGCACCACCGTTGGTGAAGAACACCATGTCCATGCCGTCCGGCGCCTTCTCCGAGATCATCCTCGCCGCCGTTGAGCGCGACTCGACCGCGAATCCCGGTGCGAGTGTGCACATCTGGGTCGCGGCCTGCTGGATGGCCTCGACCATCTTGGGATGCTGGTAGCCGAGGTTCGCATGGACCAGACCACTGGAGAAGTCGAGGTAGGACCTGCCCTCGAAGTCCGTGAACCGCACCCCCTCGGCAGAGGCGACCGGCAAGGGCGAGATCAGCTTCTGCGCCGACCAGGAGTGGAAGACATGGGCATTGTCATCGTCCTTGACTCGCTGACCATCGGCGGGCACGTGGTGGCTCATGACCCGAGCCTAGTGGCTCGGTCCCCGGCCTGCGGGCGCTCAGTGCGCCCCTCCCTCCGAGCATGACTCAGCCCCGGGTCGCAGGCTCCCCGGGGCTGGTCATTGTGCGGAGGTGGAGGGATTTGAACCCTCGATGGGCGGTTAGCCCAAACCGCATTAGCAGTGCGGCGCCATAGACCGGACTAGGCGACACCTCCACGGCCCGCACAGGTTATCTGGCGAGGCGCCCTCGGAGCAAAGTGACCACCGGCAGGGCAGGCACCGGTCAGCCGCAGATGTCCTGATCGGCCGACCGGACTGTGATCTCGGGCGTCGGGGTCTCTCCGCCCTCGGGCTCACCGGGGACGAGGTGCTCAGCTGACACCGTCATCTCCGGCAGCGGCTCGAAGCCGAGACGGTTGGGGACCTCGACGGGGTTGATCGCACCCTTGCCCATCTGGACGACGATGAGCTCGCCGGCCTCCTCGTCCTCGACGAGCTCGCTGTTCGGGAAGGCTGCCTGCACTGTGCGCGCTGCCTCCGCCTTGTCAGCGGCGAAGCGGATCACCGTACCGCTGACCTCATCGGACGCCACGCCAGATCCAGTCATGGCGACGAAGCCCTGGACGGCCAGAGCCCTCGTAGCCTGTCCGGCCAGACCTCCGACGCCGGCGGCGTTCTGGATGATGACCGAGATCTCGTCAGGGCTGACTGTGAGCGGCTCGGCGGGGGTCGCCGGAGCGCTGGTGGTTGCTGGTGCTGTCGGGGTCTCGTCCGGCTCCTCGTTGAGCGGGCGATCCTGGCGGATGGCCTCCCAGAGATCGTCCGCCCCCGCGGTCCACTGCACGCGGTTGGGGTCCTCCGGGTACTCCTCAGTGGGCACGGTGACGAACTCGACCTTGTCCAGTCCGATCGAGCGCACGCTGTTCGCGATGCGCGCCATCTGGGCCGTCCCGAGCTCGCTGTCTGTCGTCATCGACTCGGTCGCGGCGTCGAGGAAGGAGTACAGCCGGTCCGGACGCAGGAGAAGCGAGGTCGAGGTCGCCTTCTGGGCGACCGAGGACAGGAACGTCTGCTGCCGTTCGATCCGGCCGAGGTCGGAGCCGTCTCCGAGAGACTTACGCATCCGCACATACCCCAGGGCTTCCTCCCCGGAGAGGACCTGCCGACCGGCTTCCAATTCGATGCGGGCGTCGCGGTCACTGACCGGCTCGGGCAGGCAGACCTCGACTCCCCCTAGCGCGTCGACCATGCGACGGAACCCCATGAAGTCGATGACGACGAAGTGGTCGACGAGCACCCGGGTGTTCCGCTCGAGGGTGCGGATGACGCAGGACGGCCCCCCCTGGTTGTAGTTCTTGTTCCACTGCCGGATGACTTCATCCTGGTACCGGCTCGTGAGCACGGCACAGTTCCTGGGCGACGGGACCATCGAGTCGCGCGGGATTGAGACGACCAGTGCCCGCTTCCGGTCCGCGGAGAGGTGCACGAGCATGTTCGTGTCCGACTGCGCCCCGCCCTCAGCGGTGTCGACGCCGTACTCCCGAGTCCCGAGACCCTGCCGGGTGTCGGACCCCATGACGAGGATGTTGAGCGGGCCCTCGGCCTCAGCGGTCGGGCGCTCTGTCCCGAGGGCCGTCGTCAGGTCGATCCGCTCGATGTTGCTGTCGAGCTTCGAGTAGGCAAGCCCTGTCGACACGAGGACTGCGGCGACGATGAGCAGCGGGATGACTGCGAGCCAGATCCTGCGCCGGCGCGACCGACGCTCTTGCATAGCCGCGCGACGCTCACGCCGGGTCTGCGGCTGGTCGCGCGAGACAGGGTCCAGCAACTCCCAGTCGTTCACGCACTCGCCTCCTTGAGCCTGCCCATCGTCACGACGTTGCCGGTAGTCCACCGCAGTGTAGAGGGAGATTCTGAGCCCGGGCTGAGCTCGCAGAGAACGACTCTGACCTTCACACGCGGACGCGTCCTTCGCGAGATGCACGACAGGCGGCCTCCCCGATGGAGAGACCGCCTGTCGTCGTCAGCCGCTATGGCTGATCAGGTCTGTGTTCAGATCGCGCGAACCTGGTCGGCCTGCGGGCCCTTCGGACCCTCGGTGACCTCGAACTCGACGCGCTGCGCCTCTTCCAGGCTGCGGTAGCCGGAGGACTCGATTGCGGTGTAGTGAACGAACACGTCCGGGCCACCGCCGTCCTGGGCAATGAAACCAAAGCCCTTCTCAGCGTTGAACCACTTCACGGTGCCCTGTGCCATCGGGTGTAACTCTTTTCCTTGTATATCGTGCTCCCGGGCCGTCGACCCGAGTGCGCAAGTTGCCGATTGGACACATTCCCCAATCAAACGTGCAACGCGGGAACGTTAGCAGAGTGCGGGGTACTTAGGGTGGTTGAGAACACCACGTGATCAGGAGTTCACGCATTCGTCACCTTCGCGCAGGCGCCGAATCGTCACTGCCAAGGGGGTATGCGCTGCTCACCGGGAGTTGGAAGGGTGCAGTACCTCGCGCTCCTGGACACCACTGCGAACGCGGAGGGCGTGGGATTCGAACCCACGAAGCCGGGGCTACCGACTTAGCGGTTTTCAAGACCGCCGCACTAGGCCACTATGCGAGCCCTCCTGCTGCTGCGTGCGCAGCCACATCAGGGTACCTGGCCCGGCGAACCCGACCTGGGGGACCGCTCGGTGCTGCCATGACAACACCGGCCGGTCTCACCAGAGACCAGGAGCCAGGGCGCACGTCGGTTAGGGTCGAATCCAGTTCGGATGCACCCTCCAGGAGGACCCCATGGGCAAGCTCTCGTTCCTCGCCGGCGCGGCCGTCGGCTATGTGCTCGGCGCGCGGGCAGGAGTCCAGCGCTACGAGCAGATCAAGTCGATCTCCAGCAAGGTGTGGTCCTCGGACCCCGTGCAGAACCAGGTCGAGAAGGGTAAAGAAGCAGCCCGCACCCAGATCGCCCCTGCGGTCGCCGAGGCGGTGAGCTCCGCGGCGAAGACGACCGCTGAGAAGTTGCGCAGCGAGAAGACCGTCTCGAGCGAGGCTGTCGCACCGACGATGGAGACCCGCGTCGAGACGGCCGAGGCCATTCACGAAGGCGACCCGCTCGAGCCGCCGACTACGGACCCCAAGGCCTGACCAGACTCAGCCACACCACCGGGGAAGACGTATGCGTCGCGCCGCCGGGCGGAGCACCGCCGCACGTCCCGTGCTGCGGATCGTTCTCGTCCTGGGGCTGATCCTCGGCGCACTCGTCGTTGCCCGCGCCTCCTCCTCCGGTCTCGGCCTCGTCACCGGCGGCCCGGTGTCCGGCCCCGAGTTCACTGTCCCCGGGGGGCTCGGCTCGGACATCTTCCAGCCTGAGCCGCAGGTGACCGAACGGGAGCAGCCCGAGATCGCGGAGACGATGTCGCCCGAGGCTCGAGAGGCCGCGTTCCGGATCGTCGACGTCATCCTCGTGCTGTCCGCCCTGCTCTTCGTTCTCGGACTCGCGGCGCTCATCTCGCGCATGCCCGACGGCGGACCCGAGCCCGAGGACTGGGTCGACCCGGTCGGCGTGAACGACCCTCTCGTCCTCCGCGAGCGGCTGGTCCAGGGAATCACTCTGAGCAGCGACCTGAAGGGGTCCGGCTCGGCACGCAACGCGATCGTCCGGGCCTGGGCACTGCTGGAGGAGATCGGGACCGATGTCGGTGTGCCGCGTTCCCCCGCGGAGACCACCACCGAGTACGTCCCCCGCCTGCTCGCCCTCGCCGGCGCCCCGCCGGAGCCGGTCGAGACCCTGGCTGCGCTCTATCAGGAGGCCAGGTTCTCCAGACACTCCCTGGGAGGGGACGCGATCGCGGTCGCTCGCCAGTCGCTCGACGACATCGCGGCCGGACTGCGGATCCGCGTCGAGGGGCTGCGATGACCCAGCCCGCGATGACTCCGTTCTCGATGAGCGGCTCCCGCGGTGGGCGCCGGGTCCGCCGTCCACCGAGGCCTCCTTCCCGGCGCCGCCACTGGGCCTGGGTGGGGATCACGACGGTGTTCCTCGTCATCGTCGGAGGTGGCACGCTCCTCGCCCTCGGCTACACCCTCCGCCCGGTCCATCTCGTCCTCCTTTCTGCGTGCGGCGCCGTGGCCCTGGCGGTCCTGCTCGTCTCCCTCGGCCCGGCCCAGCTGGCCGTGACCTCGGGCGCTCGGGAGGACCCCTGGCACGTCCGGCACGCTGTGCCGTACTCCGTCCCAGGACGAGACCTGCGGGTGGTGCGTGATGCCCAGGCGATCTCCGAGGAGCTGAGCGGGCGTCGACCGAGCCCCGACCTGCACGACCGACTGAGGTCACTGGCGGAGGACCGGGTGCGCCGCGCATACCCCATCGGCCTGGCCGATCCGGGCGCCCGCGAGCTGCTCGGCGACCGGGCCCACCGACTGCTCACAGGGCCGCCGCGGCGGCTCTCCCCTGCCGACCTGACCCATGTCATCGACCGAATCGAGGACCTGTGACCGCTTCCGCCGACCACCCGACGAGGCGCATCCTCGACGAGGTCGAGAAGGCCGTCGTCGGCAAGCGCCCCGCGCTGACGCTCCTCCTCGCCGCAGTCCTCGCGAAAGGACACGTGCTCCTCGAGGACTTCCCCGGCCTCGGCAAGACCCTCGCTGCCCGGTCGTTGGCGCGGGCGCTCGGACTCGAGTTCACCCGAGCGCAGTTCACCCCAGACCTCCTGCCAGCGGACCTGACCGGCTCGTTCATCTATGACCAGCGGGAAGGCGACTTCGCGTTCCGGCCGGGCCCCGTCTTCACCGGGCTGCTGCTCGCGGACGAGATCAACCGGACTCCGCCGAAGACCCAGGCTGCTCTCCTCGAGGCGATGCAGGAGCGGCAGGTGACGGTCGAGGGCCGAACCTTCCCCCTGAAGGCGCCGTTCCACGTCCTGGCCACGGCGAATCCTGTTGAGTACGAAGGGACCTACCCCCTGCCGGAGGCCCAGCTCGACCGCTTCCTCGTCCGCGTCTCGTTCGGCTACCCGAGCGCGGAGGATGAGGCCGACGTCGTCATGGCGCGTCTCCGCCGCGGACGCGAGGAGGTCGACATCGGGCCGGTCCTCACAGCCGACGGTCTTCTGAAGCTGCAGGAACAGGTCGAGCAGGTCACCGTCGACGACAGCATCGGTCGGTATGCCGTTGCCCTGACCGCAGCGACCCGGACCCACCCCGACGCCCTGATGGGGTCGTCTCCCCGCGGGTCGCTCGGCCTCACCCTCATGGCCCGCGCCGTCGCGTTCATCGACGGTCGGGACTATGTCGTTCCCGAGGACATCAAGTCCGTCGCGCCGAGCGTCCTCGCTCACCGCATTACCATCCGCCCGGAGCTGTGGATGACCGAGACGAGCGGCGAGGCCGTCGTCGAGGCCGTTCTCTCGGAGGTGCCCACGCCGCGGGCACTGGAGACCGACCGGCCCGGAGAGTCCCCGCGGACGTCATGAGGCGCCCGTGACGCAATGGAGCCCGACGAGCGCACTCGGTCGGGCCGCCTCGATCGGCGCGGTGGGGCTGGTCGCCGGTCTGACGATGGGGAGGCCCTGGCTCGTCGCCGTCGGCGCAGCCTTCCTCGTCCACGCGGTGCTCGGCCTCGTGCTGCGGGGACGGGGCACGCCGGTGCTCGCGAGCGCGCTGGACCAGCGGACCCTGCACGAGGGACAGGCCACCCGGTCACGGCTGCGGCTGCGCCCGGAGTCTGGCTCGGACCTGGATGAGATCGAGCTCGTCGTCCGCACGGTGGGCCGGACCGCCTTCGTCGCCACGGAGCCGACCTCGGGCACGAGCCACACCCTCCATCCCGAGACAGGCACCGACCTGGCGCCGCTGGCTTTCGGGGTCAAGCGCTGGGGCCGGACCCGGATCGCTGAGGAGAAGGTTGCACTGTTCTCCGGCTGGGCAGGGTTCGTCTGGGGTCCACAGTCCCTCGGACAGCAGAGCATCCTCGTCCTGCCGTCGCGCGCCGACCGATCGGATGCCTCAGCGCCGGCACCACACCCGGTCGGCGTCGTCGGTGCACACCGGTCCCGTCGCGCGGGGTCGGGGATCGAGCTGGCCGGCATCCGTCCGTTCACGGTCGGAGACCGCCTTCGGCGAATCCACTGGCGCAGCACCTTGCGGACCGGCACCATGCAGACGGTCGTGTCCGATGCAGAGGAGGACGCCTCGATCCTCCTGCTCGTCGACGGCCTCGCCGACCACGGCCGCTCC
>JAAYSB010000123.1 GCA_012518475.1 Intrasporangiaceae bacterium
AAGGAAGGGCCCGGGCGGGGGAGGGACCTGACGAGTACGCGACAGGAGAGATGCCCGCCATGGCCAGACAGCCGATCACGGTCGTGCCGGTCACGACCCCTGAGGAACGCCAGCTGCTCACCCGGCTGTGGCTGTCGGCCAGCATCGAGTCGGGACTCAGTCCGGAGGTGGCCTCCCGCAGAGCCAGCCAGGGCACGGTCGAGGTGGCGCTGCAGCGCCCGGACGTCCACGGCTTCCTCGCCTATCTCGACGGCGAAGCCGTCGGTTTCATCGTGGCCACCGAGTCGATCATGCGCTTCGCCGAGGGTGATGAGCTCGTCATCGAGCAGATCTTTGTCGACCGCGATGCCCGCAAGCACGGCGTGGCCCGCGCCCTGCTCCACACCGCAACGGGTCTGGCTGAGCGCCTCGGCATCGACCGGATCGCCAGTGCGGTGCCGACCTCGGCCCGGGACGCCAACCGCTTCTTCGCCCGACTCGGCTTCGGTCCGGCCGTCACCCGTCGGGTGGCGTCGGTCAGCGCCGTCCGCCGCCGGGTCGCCCCGAGCGAGGCGGTCAGCTCCCGGGACCGCCTGCTCCACCTGCGTCGCTCGATGCGCGCGCGCGGCCAGGCCGCGTCAACTCCTGTCGTGAGCAGCCCGAGTCACTGACCGCAGAGGGCATCCCCCCGTCAGCTCTTCCCGGGGACCTTCTCCCGGACCAGGCAGGTCAACCGGCTGGTGCATACCCGCTCGCCCTGCTCGGTCGAGACGACGATCTCGATCGTCGAGACAGACCTTCCGGCGGTGACCGCTGTGGCCACACCCACGACGTAGCCGTCGTGCACGGCCTTGTGGTGGGTGGCGTTGATGTCGAGGCCGACGACGATGCGCTCGGGGCCGGCGTGCAGCGCTGCGCACATCGAGCCCAGCGTCTCCGCGAGGACCACCGACGCTCCGCCGTGGAGCAGGCCGTAGGGCTGGGTGTTGCCCCGGACCGGCATCCGACCGACGACCCGCTCCATCGTGGCCTCGACGAACTCGATCTCCATCCGCTCGACGAGGCTGCCGGCGGAGACCTCCTGCATCCAGTCGGTGAGCTGCTGGGGATCTGTCGGAGGCGTGTCGAAACGCATCGTGGTCCTTTCCGGGTCGTCAGGTGCGCGATGTCGCGCTGTGGGTGTTGTCGCCTAGGCTGCCATGCGTGAGCAGGCTACTTCTTCTCGACGGGCACTCTCTCGCATACCGGGCGTTCTATGCGCTGCCGGCGGAGAACTTCTCGACGTCCACCGGACAGCACACCAACGCCGTCTACGGGTTCACGTCGATGCTCATCAATGTGCTCCGCGACGAGGAGCCGACCCACGTCGCCGTCGCCTTCGACGTCTCCCGCAAGACGTTCCGGGCCGAGGAGTACACCGAGTACAAGGCCGGTCGGTCGGCGACCCCGAGCGAGTTCCAGGGCCAGATCCCGTTGCTGCACGAGGTCCTCGACGCGCTGAACATCGTCCACGTCGGCGTCGAGGGATTCGAGGCCGACGACGTCATCGCGACCCTCACTCACCAGGCCGTCGCCGACGGTCTCGAAGTCGTCCTCTGCACAGGTGACCGGGACGCCTTCCAGCTCGTGAGCGAGCAGGTGACGATGCTCTATCCAGTGCGGGGCGTCTCCGAGGTGTGGCGCATGGACCCGGCTGCGGTGGAGGAGAAGTACCTCGTGCCGCCGAACCGCTACAGCGACCTCGCTGCCCTCGTGGGAGAGTCGAGCGACAACCTGCCCGGTGTGCCGGGTGTCGGGCCGAAGACCGCGGCCAAGTGGATCACCCAGTTCGGGGACCTCACCGGGATCGTCGCCAATATCGACCAGATCAAGGGCAAGGCCGGCGAGAACCTCCGTGCACACCTCGACGGGGTGCTCCGCAACCGTCGGCTCAACCAGCTCGTGACCGACGTCCCGATCGAGGTCGGCATCCCTGACCTCGAGCGCCGCACGTGGCAGCGCGAAGAGGTGCACCGCGTCTTCGACAGCCTCGAGTTCCGCGTGCTGCGCGACCGGCTGTTCGCGACGTTCGACACGGTGACGGAGGAGGTCGAGGGCGGGTTCGACCTGGACGCCTCGGTGCTGCTCCCCGAGGACGTCTCCGGCTGGATCGCCCACCACACCGGGGCCGACCCGGTCGGGGTGCACGTCGTCGGGCACTGGACCCGCGGCGAGGGCGACGCCAGTGCCGTCGCGATCGCGACCCACGAGGGCCCAGCGGCGTTCATCGACCTGCTCACCCTGGACCCCGAGGGCGAGGAGGCTCTCGGGAGCTGGTTGGAGGACCCGCAGCGCCCCAAGGTCCTCCACGACGCCAAGGTGCCCCTCCACGCCCTGCACGCCCGTGGCTGGCGGCTATGTGGCCTCACGAGCGACACGGCGCTGGCCGCCTATCTGGTCCGCCCCGACCAGCGCTCCTATGATCTCGGTGACCTGTCGGTGCGCCATCTCGGCCGCGAGCTGGCCAGTGAGCAGTCCGACGCGGGCGGGCAGGGCCTGCTCAGCTTCGACAGCGACGAGGACGCGGCCGCCGATGCCGCAGCCGAGGACGCGATGGTCCGGGCCAGGGCGGTGCTCGAGCTGTCCACCGCACTGAACGGCCGGCTCGCGGAGATCGGCGCTGACCGTCTCCTCGCCGACATCGAGCTGCCGCTCGCCGAGATCCTCGCCGAGATGGAGGACACCGGCAGCGCGGTCGACCGCGACGGGATGGAGGCCCTCGAGGCCGACTTCGACGCGAAGATGAAGACGGCCCAGGACGACGCCTACGCGGCCATCGACGGCGAGCAGATCAACCTCGGCTCGCCC
>JAAYSB010000010.1 GCA_012518475.1 Intrasporangiaceae bacterium
CCGTCCGAGCGCGCTCTCGAGGCTCCCTTCATCGAGCGCAACATCAACGCGACGCGCGCGGCCTACGGCATCGACGACATCGAGCGGACCAGCTATGCCGCCGTCACCGAGGCCGAGGCCGGTCAGCTCCGCCAGGACGCCGCCGTCATCCCCGGCATCCGTCTTGTCGATCCGAGCATCGTCTCGCCGACCTTCCGGCAGTTCGAGAGTCTCCGGCCGTACTACGGCTTCCCGGAGATCCTCGATGTCGACCGCTACGACATTGAGGGTGAGGTCTCGGACGCGGTCGTGGGCGTGCGTGAGATCAACCTGGCCGGTGTCCCCACGTCCCAGCGGAACTGGGTCAACGACCGCACCGTCTACACCCACGGCTACGGGTTCGTCGGTGCCTACGGCAACCGCAGAACCTCCGAGGGTGACCCGGTGTTCTTCTCCGGTGGCCTGAGCGACGACACCGATGCCGGTGAGTTCGAGCCGCGCATCTACTTCGGTGAGTCCTCCCCGGTGTACTCGGTCGTCGGTGACGTCGAGGGGGCGCCCCCGCGCGAGTTCGACTACCCGGACGACGAGGGCACGGGCGGAAACGTGCTCAACACCTTCGACGGTGAGGGCGGCGTCCCGATCGGCAGCTTCCTGCGCAAGATCGCCTATGCGCTGAAGTACCGCGAGTTGAACTTCCTCCTCTCCGAGTTCGTCAACAGTGAGTCGCGGATCCTCGACCACCGGACCCCGGTGGAGCGGGTGGAGCGCGTCGCACCCTGGCTCACCCTGGACGGGAACGTCTACCCCGCGGTCGTCGACGGTCGGATCAAGTGGATCGTCGACGCGTACACGATGACCGCGAATTACCCCTACAGCCAGCTCGTCGACCTGCAGAACGCCACCTCCGACTCGATCACCGAGCGCTCCGCACTCATCACCGCCGGCGCCGGTCAGATCAACTACGTGCGCAACTCGGTCAAGGCGACCGTCGACGCCTATGACGGCTCGATCGATCTGTATGCGTGGGACACCGAGGACCCGATCCTCCAGGCGTGGGACAAGGCCTTCCCCGGTGCGCTGTCGCCGCTGAGCGAGATGTCCGGCGAGCTGATGTCCCATGTCCGCTACCCACAGGACCTGCTCAAGATCCAACGGGTCCAGCTGCGCAAGTACCACGTGACCGACCCGAGCTCGTTCTACACCGGTCAGGACTACTGGGAGGTCCCGAAGGACCCGACGCATGCGACCCAGGACGCCCCGACGTACTACCAGTCGCTGGCGATGCCGGGCCAGGACGACCCCTCGTTCTCGCTGACCACGACGTTCATCCCGACCGGCACCGGCCGCGAGATCCTCCGTGGGTTCTTGGCCGCCGACGCCGATGCCGGCAGGGAGGCCGGCGTCAAGGCCGACTCCTACGGCACGTTGCGGCTGCTCGAGCTGCCCCGCGCCTCGGCGATCGACGGACCCGGACAGGTGCAGAACCAGATCGAGGTCTCGACCGAGCGCTCGCAGGACCCCTCCGAGCCGCTCAACCTGTCGCAGTTCATCGCGCAGAACCGCCAGAGCGGACGCCAGCTCACGTTCGGCAACCTGCTCACGCTGCCGGTCGGCGGCGGTCTGCTCTATGTCCAGCCGATGTATGTCCAGGCCCAGCGGGAGGCCGGCTCCTTCCCGCAGAACAAGGCCACCATCGCGGTGTTCGGCAAGGAGGTCGCCTGGGGCACCACGCTCAACCAGGCCCTCGACGGCCTCTTCGGCGGCGACGCCGGCGCAGATGCCGGTGACGTTGACTCCGAGGTGCCCACCGACGAGACACCGGACCAGCCACGCGAAGGCGACCCGGCGGCACTGGCCCAGGCGCTGGCCGACATGGAGCGGGCCTACGACGATGCCGAGCGGGCGCTGCGCGCCGGTGACTTCGCCGCGTACGGCGAGGCCCAGGACCGGCTCAAGGAGGCCATCGCCCGAGCGGTCGAGGCCTCCCCGAGTGAGCTCCCGGAGCCGACGGACCCGGAGGCCGACCCGTCGGCCGACCCGGCAACAGAACCAGCAACCGAACCGACGACAGAGGCTGCGGACGCAGCAGTCGGCGACTCCTGACCTGCGTGCTCGGCGGCGGGACCTGGACAAGGATTTGGTCCCGCCGACCGGCTCACGTACAGTAGTCAAGCCGACCCAGTCGGCCGCCGCGGGGTGGAGCAGTTCGGTAGCTCGCCGGGCTCATAACCCGGAGGTCGCAGGTTCAAATCCTGCCCCCGCTACGAAAAGTGGCCCGTATCAACGTCATCCGTTGATGCGGGCCACTTCCGTTCTGCGCTTGCCCGCGGGCGAGCCGGTCAGGTGAGATGGGCCACGTCGCCTCCCCGGCATACCTGGGCCCCGTCGGTCGTTGAAACCGACATGACTTCCCAGATTCACGACACCGATCCGATCGCCCAGAGCGACAGCACCCCTCGCCACCGGGTCGTCGTCATCGGTTCCGGGTTCGGGGGACTGTTCTTCACCCGGGCGCTGCGCCGGGCGGACGTCGACATCACCCTCGTCGCGCGCACCTCCCACCACCTGTTCCAGCCGCTGCTGTACCAGGTGGCCACCGGCATCCTGTCCCAGGGGCAGATCGCACCGGCGACGCGGGAGATCCTCGCCGGCCAGCGCAACGCGCGGGTCGTCCTCGGTGAGGTGACGTCGATCGACGTCGCTGCCCGGACCCTCACGAGTGAGTTCCTCGACCAGCAGGTCACCCTCCCGTACGACACTCTCCTCGTGGCAGCGGGGGCCGGACAGTCCTACTTCGGCAACGACCACTTCGCCAGGCACGCGCCGGGGATGAAGACCATCGACGACGCCCTCGAGCTGCGCGGCCGGATCTTCGGGGCCTTCGAGGCTGCCGAGATCGCTGCGACCGAGGAGGAGCGCCGCCGCCTGCTCACCTTCATCGTCGTCGGCGCCGGACCGACCGGTGTCGAGATGGCCGGCCAGATCGCCGAGCTGGCCAACCGGACCCTGCGTCACGACTTCCGCTCCATCGACCCCCGGTCGGCCCGCATCATCCTCGTCGATGCCGCGCCCGCGGTGCTGCCGACCTTCGGCGACAAGCTGGGAGGGCGGGCCCGTGACCGCCTCGAGAGCATGGGAGTCGACGTCATGCTCGACACCATGGTCACCGATGTCGACAACGCCAGTGTCACCGTCCGCGACGCCGACGGACGGGAACACCGGATCGACGCGGCCACGAAGGTCTGGGCCGCCGGCGTCTCGGCCTCATCCCTCGCCGGACAGCTCGCTGAGCAGACCGGAGCCGAGCTCGACCGGGCCGGTCGGATCGCAGTCGCACCTGACCTCACCGTGCCCGGCCACCCGGAGATCTTCGTCGTCGGTGACATGGCCGCCCTCAACGACTATCCCGGCGTCGCCCAGGTGGCCATCCAGGGCGCCCGGTATGCGGCGGCTCAGCTCCGCCGCCGGCTCGCCGGCAAGCCCGAGCAGGAACCGTTCGTCTACCGGGACAAGGGCTCGATGGCGACCATCTCGCGGTTCTCGGCCGTCGCGAGCATCGGCCGGTCCCAGTTCGGCGGCTTCATCGCCTGGCTCCTCTGGCTCGCGGTCCACCTCGTGTACATCATCGGCTTCAAGAAGCGGGTGACGACGATCATCCACTGGGCCGTCAGCTTCCTCGGTCGCGGACGGTCCGAGCGCACATCGACCGAGCAGCAGGTGTTCGCCCGCACTGCGATCGAGGACCTGGGGGAGGGCTATCACCCGCGCGTCCCTCGTTAGGGTGTCCCCATGCCGCTCGACTATCCGATCCACGAGCAGACCCTGCCGAACGGGCTCCGCGTCGTCATCTCGCCGGACCACACCGTGCCCATCGTCACCGTCAACCTCTGGGTGGGGGTCGGCTCCCGGCACGAGGTGCCGGGCAAGACGGGATTCGCCCACCTCTTCGAGCACCTCATGTTCCAGGGCTCGCGCTCAGTCGCCAACGGCGAGCACTTCGCCGCGCTGATGGCCCACGGCGGACGGGCCAACGCGACGACCTGGTTCGACCGCACCAACTACTTCGAGACCGTTCCCACCGGGGCGCTCGAGCTGGCCCTGTGGCTCGAGGCGGACCGGCACGGCCACCTGCTCGACGCCGTCACCCAGGACAACCTCGACAACCAGCGGGACGTCGTCAAGGAGGAGAAGCGCCAGCGCTACGACAACCAGCCCTACGGCAACGCCCTCACCGATCTGTATGCGGCGATCTTCCCGGAAGGTCATCCCTACCACCACCCGACGATCGGTTCGATGGAGGATCTCGACGCGGCCAGCCTCGAGGACGTCCACGAGTTCTTCAACCGCTACTACGCCCCGAACAACACCGTCCTGACCCTGGTCGGCGACGTGACGCCCCAACGCGGCTTCGACCTGGCCGCCGAGTATCTCGGGCACCTCGACCGGCAGGTGGAGCCGCCGCGCGGTCCTGGTCCGCAGCTGGGCCCGGTCTCCGAGGACGTGCGCGTCACCAGACGGGGAGCGGTGCCCAACGACCGTCTCTATCTCGGCTTCCGGATGCCGGCGGAGGGTTCGGAGGACTACCTGGCGGCGTCGCTGGCGCTGGAGTCCGCAGCCGGGCTGTCCTCCTCACCGATGGTCTCCCGGCTGGTTCGGCGGGAGCAGGTCGCCACCTCGATCGGCTCGCACACCATGGGTTTCGTCGACGGCTCCTCGCTCGGGCTGATCGTGGCCGACATCGCACCCGGTCAGGACGCGGAACGCGTCGGGCAGGAGATCGCCGCCGAGCTACGGTCCTTCGTCGAGCAGGGCCCGACCGAAGAGCTCATCGAGTCGGTCCGGGCCCATGCGGAGCGGTCCTGGCTCTCTGCTCTCGCGAGCGGTGAGGAGCGAGCCGACATCATCAGCCACTACACCCTCCTTCACAACGATCCCGACTACATCAACACCGCCCTCGACCGACTCCTCGTGATCACGCCGGAGCAGGTCAGCGACGCGGCTGCGACCTGGCTGGCTCCCTCCAGCGCGGGCTGGATCGAGTACCTCGCCGGCCCGGACGACGAGTCCGAGGAGGGCAGCGAAGCCGCCCTGGTCGCCGCAGCGGGGGAGGCTCGCGCGTGAACGGGTCGAAGCCGACGACAGCAGCGGCGCCTCCTCGTCCGGGCGTGGCACCGCCGGGCCCCTGGGCCTTCCCCGGTCCCGATAGCGACGTCGTGCTGGACAATGGACTACGGGTCATCACCTACGACGTCCCTGGTCAGTACGTCATCACCGCCACGGTGCTCATCCCGATGGCCCTCAGCGACGAGCCACGTGAGTTCGAGGGCGTGGCCTCCCTCATGGCATCTCTCCTGGACGAGGGCACCGCCCAGCACACGAGTGAGGAGTTCGCGGCCCTTCTCGAGCGCCACGGCATCGCCTTCTCCGCAGGAGTCAACGACGGCGCGCTCCTGGTCGATATCGACGTGCCGCTGCGCAACCTGTCGGTGGCCCTCGAGCTGCTCGCCGAGGCCCTCGCTGCCCCGGACTTCCCGGAGGACGAGGTCCGGCGGCTGCGTGCGGCACGACTGGCAGAGATCGAGCAGGAACGCGCCTCCGCTCCTCACCGGGCCGCCCGGGAGATGATCGCGACGTTGTGGGCCCCCTACGAGCGCGCCTCCCGGCCGACCGCCGGGACACCGTCCGGGGTCGCAGCCGTCACGCGGGAAGCGGTGCAGAGCTTCCATGCGGAGCGGGTGGGTCCCGAGGGCGCCAGCCTTGTCGTCGCCGGTGCTCTCGGAGACACGGACCTCGGGCACCTCGTCGCGGTGACTCTCGGGGCCTGGACAGCCCCTCATCATCTGCCGGCAGCACGCCCCACGCCACCGGATCCGGCGGAGGATGCGGCTCGGGTCGTGATCGTCGACCGGCCGGACTCGGTCCAGAGCGAGATCGTCCTGGCCTGGCAGGGGCCGGACCGGCACGCCGCCGACGGCTGGGCGCCGTACCCGGTCATCGGCTATGTCCTCGGTGGCTCGCCGAACGCACGCATCGACGCCGTCCTTCGTGAGGACAAGGGCTTCACCTATGGCATCCGCTCGGGCTTCCGCCCGCGTCGGGCCGGAGGCCTGTTCCTCACGACCGGCTCCGTTCGCGCGGACGCCACAGCGGAGTCGGTGCAGATCCTCACCGAGCTTCTCGATCCCGGGCGGGTCACGTTCACCGAGGACGAGGTCCGTGCCGGGGTCGACTTCCTGGCCGGGACGGCGCCGGGCCGCTTCGCCACGGCGGATGCCATTGCCGGTGAGGCCGTGAGCCTCCTCATGGACGGCCTGCCGCTCGACTTCACCACGACGAACCGCGACGCGACGATGGCGGTGACGGCCGAGCAGCTGACCACGACCTATGCGGGGCTCGCCCCGGATCGGTGGTGTGTCGTCATCGTCGGCGATGCTGTGCAGTTCGCGGATGAGTTGCGTGACCTCGACATCGGCCCGGTCACAGTCGTTCCCAACTGATCTCGGAGGCGATGGCCACCTGTAGTCGGTGGGTCCTCAGTCGTCCGCGGTACCGATGTAGGACAGCACGGCGTCGTGCAGCGCGCCGTTGGTCGCGAGAGCATTGCCGCCATGCGGACCGTTCTCACCGGCCAGGGACGTGAAGACCCCGCCGGCCTCGGTGACGATGGGCGCCAGCGCTGCCATGTCGTAGAGCGCGAGCTCCGGCTCGCAGGCGATATCGACGGCTCCCTCGGCGACCAGCATGTATGACCAGAAGTCCCCGTACGCGCGGGTCCGCCAGCAGGCGTCGAGCAGGTCGAGGAAGCGTTGCCGGAGCCCGAGCTCGCGCCACCCGACCAGGCTGGAGTAGGAGATGGAGGCGTCTGAGAGGTGCCGGACCCCGGATGTCCGCATCCGACGGGCAGAGGTCAGACTGCGCCCGGTCCAGGCTCCGGAGCCCTGGGCAGCCCACCACCGCCGGCCCAGGGCGGGGGCGGCGACCAGGCCGAGGACGGGGGTGTCGTCCTCGTCGAGCAGTGCGATGAGGGTGGCCCAGACCGGGACACCGCGGACGAAGTTGTGGGTGCCGTCGATCGGATCGACCACCCACCGTCGCGGTCCCCGACCGGTCGTGCCGTACTCCTCGCCGACGACGGCATCGCGGGGTCGGGTCCGGGAGAGCTGGCCCCGGATGAGCTCCTCCGCTGCCCGGTCGGCATCGGAGACGAGGGTCAGGTCAGGCTTGGCCTCGACGCTCAAGTCTTCGGCGAGGAACCGGGACATCGTCGTGGACTCGACGGCGTCCGCGAGGACGTGGGCGAGCCGGAGGTCGTCGTCATAGGCCACAGCTGGAATCTACCGCTCCGGCTGCGTGATTCCGGGGAGTCACCGCAGTGAGCGGCGGGCTAGCGGAAGCCGTCCTCCTCCGCCGAGCGGGAACGGAGCAGTCGACGCAGGCTCTCCAGGCGCTGCCCGAGATGGGGCTGGGTCTGGGCGTTCGCCGCCACGAATTCGTCCAGAGCGCAGTCCTCCTCGTCGTGGGAGCAGGCGCGCGGACACTCAGCCGTGCCCTCCTGGAGCTCGGGGAAGTGATCGATGATCCGGTCCAGGTCGACGTGAGCGAGACCGAACGATCGCACGCCGGGTGTGTCGATGACCCAGCCGGTGTCGTCCGGAAGGGGCAGGGCGACGGCTGACGTGGACGTATGCCGTCCGCGCCCGGTCACGACGTTGACGCTGCCGGTGGCCCGGCTCGCATCCGGGACCAGGGCATTGACGAGCGTCGACTTGCCGACACCGGAGTGGCCCACGAAGACGCTCACCTTCCCACTCAGGACGTCGCGCACCGCGTCGATCCCCTCGGCGCTCCCGTCGTGGATCCGGGTCACGAGAACCTCGACATCGAGGTCGCCGTAGAGACCGAGCAGCTCGTCCGCACTGACGAGGTCGGACTTCGTGAGCAGCAGGATCGGAGTCAGGCCTGCGTCGTAGGCGGCGACGAGACACCGGTCGATCATCCGCGGCCGAGGCTCGGGATTCGCCAGCGCCGTGACGATGACGAGCTGGTCGGCATTGGCCACGATGACCCGCTCGACAGGGTCCGTGTCGTCCGCGGTGCGTCGCAGCACGCTCGTGCGAGGGTTCTGCCGCACGATGCGGGCCATCGTGTCCTTGGCCCCGGAGGCATCGCCGACCAGGCCGACGGAGTCACCCACGACGATGCTCTTGCGCCCGAGGTTGCGGGACTTGACCGCGGTGACCATGACGTCGTCGACGAGAACCTGGTACCGACCCCGGTCGACTGCGAGCACCCGGCCGTCAACGGCATCCTCATGTCGGGGGCGCTCCTTGCTGCGCGGGCGACTGCCGCGCCGCGAGGGACGGACCCGGATGTCGTCCTCGTCGTAGTGGTCGTAGCGGCCTGCCGTCACGCCGAGGTGCTCCTCGCGGCCAGCATGCCCTCCCAGAGCGTGGTGAAGCCGGGGAGGGTCTTGGCCACGGTCCCGACGTCCTCGATGACGACACCCGGGACGACGAGCCCGATGACCGCTGCCGCCATGACCATCCGATGATCGGCGTAGGTGCGGAACCGGCCGCCGTGCAGTCTGGCCGGGCGGATGTGGAGGCCGTCCTCGGTCTCGGTCACGTCAGATCCCAGGGCCGAGAGCTCGGTCTGCAGCGCCGCAAGCCGGTCCGTTTCGTGGCCGCGGATGTGCGCGACGCCTCGGATCCACGTGGGGGAGTCGGCCAGCGCGGCAAGGGCAGCGACCACCGGGGTCAGCTCGGCGGCGTCACTGAGATCGACATCGAGACCCGAGAGGGTTCCGCCGCCACGCACCTCGAGATGGTCGCGGTCGAGACGGACGTCTGCCCCCATCGCGTCGAGGATGTCGCGCACCGCGTCACCGGCCTGGGTCGTGTAACCGGGCCACCCCGGCACCCGCACCCGGCCGCCCGTCGCGGCGGCCGCAGCGAGGAAGGGTGCGGCGTTCGACAGGTCGGGCTCGACGACGACGTCGAGGGCACCCAGCTCGCCGGGCTCGACACGCCAGGTGTTCGGCTCGCCGTCGTCGACGCGGGCACCCACGTCCCGAAGCGCCTCGACCGTCATGTCGATGTGCGGCTGGCTCGGGACGGGCTTGCCGTCGTGGTGGACGGTGAGCCCGTCGGGATATCGGGCACCGGCAAGCAGCAGCGCGGAGATGTACTGGGATGAGGCCGAGGCGTCCATCGTCACCGAGCCCCCGCGAAGTCCGGGACCGCCGTGGACGGAGAACGGGAGTGTGCCCCGGCCCTCGTCCTCGACGGTGGCGCCGATGGAGCGCAAGGCGTCGAGGAGAGCCGCCATCGGGCGGACCCGGGCGTGCTCGTCGCCGTCGAAGCGCACCGGCTCGGGAGCGAGTGCGGCGACCGCTGGGAGGAACCGCATTACGGTCCCGGCCAGGCCACAGTCGATCTCGATCCCGCCGCGAACGGGCCCTGGTTCGATGATCCAGTCCGCGTCGACCTCGGGCCCGCCGGTGGGCGCCGCATCGGTGATCGTCGCGCCGAGCGCCCGCAGAGCCTGCGCCATGAGCAGGGTGTCCCTGCTCCGCAGCGGACGGCGGAGCCGGCTCGTGTCGTCGGCGAGCGCTGCAAGCACGAGATAGCGGTTCGTCAGGGACTTGCTGCCGGGCAGGTGCACGTTCGCGTCCACAGCGTGGGTGGCAACCGGCGCGGGCCAGTCCCCGCTGTGCAGAGACTGGCCCGATCGGGTGAGTGGTTCAGTTGAGGGCATTGGATGCGTGGGCCGCCTTGAGTCGTGCTTCCTTGCCGGCGAGCTTGGCTGCATGGCGCGCCTCGCGGCGCGTCTGCCGTGCCGTCCGGCCGATGCTGTCACCGGCCATCTTGGCACGGTAGGCCAGGCCCGGCTTGCCCTCGGTGTCGACGGCTGCGAGCAGGAGCCCGCCGAGGAGCCCGACGTTCTTCAGAGCGTGCACGGCCTGGCGGCGGCGCTCCTCCTCGGTCTCGGCCTCCCAGAACGGGTACTCGACCACGGTCGCAGGCAGGAGCGTCCCGGCGAGCAGGGCGGAGGCGAGGCGGGGGAACCGGCCGGTGGCGAGCATCGCACCGGCGCCGACCATGAGGGCGCCGTTGGCCCGGACGATCAGCTCAGGATCGTTCGGCAGGTGAAGTGGCTCGGCCGCCCTGTCGACCAGCGGCTGGGCCTGCTCGGCGCGCTTGCCGGGGCGGCGGAGCGCCTCGATGCCTCCGGCGATGAAGAACGCGGCAAGCATCGGGCGGGCGAGACGACGGACTATGGACATGTGATCCTCCGTGATGGGGTGCGTAGCCTTCTCTACGTTAGTCAGTGTTCGACATGCGCGCCCGTGCCCTGGGCAGATGGAGGAGTGTGGCATGTGTGGTCGGTATGCAGCGAGTGCCAGTCCCGACGACCTCATCGAGGTCTTCGACATCGATGTGGACGCCTCTGCCGAGCCGGCCCGGTCCCTCTTGGTCAACCCACAGTCGCCGCCGCCTGGGGAACCCGACTTCAACATGGCACCGACGAAGCAGGCGCCCGTTGTTCTGACCCGCCCGCCCCGGGAGTCCCGGACCGAGGAGTCGGCCGAGCAGGGCGAGCCGGTCCGGCAGCTCCGGCTGCTCACGTGGGGCCTGGTGCCGTCGTGGTCCAAGGATCCCCGGTCCGGAGTGCGGATGATCAACGCCCGGTCCGAGACCCTGCTCACGAGTAGGGCGTTCGCGCCCGCCGCACGGTCTCGACGGTGCCTGGTCCCGGCACGAGGCTGGTATGAGTGGCAGGCGTCGCCGGTGACCAAGGATGCCAAGGGCAAGCCCCGCAAGCAGCCGTTCTTCATCGAGAGCGGGTCCGAGGAGACGATCGCCTTCGCCGGCCTCTACGAGTTCTGGCGGGACCCGGGCGTCGAGTCGGGCGACGACCCGTCGGCCTGGCTGACGACATTCACGATCATCACCACGGCCGCTGATCCGGGACTGGACCGGATCCACGACCGGCAGCCTCTCGTCCTCGAGCGCGAGGACTGGGCTGCCTGGCTGGACGCGGACCGGACCGACGCGGACGAGGTCGCCGCGCTACTGGCCTTCGCTGAGCCGGGGCGGTTCCGTGCCTATCCGGTCTCCCGCGCCGTGAGCAGCAACCGCTCCA
>JAAYSB010000124.1 GCA_012518475.1 Intrasporangiaceae bacterium
CGGAGGCGATGTTCGGCTTCTGCGGGTCGAACGGGATGGCGTTCTTGTTCAAGGTGATTCCCGCGGCGTCGCAGCGTGCCTCGGCGTCGGCACCGGTGACGAGGACCGGCTGGAGGTCATGCAGCGAGATGTGGGTGTCGGTTCCGCCAGTGGTCGGGCGGATCCCCTTCTCCCCCAGCGCCTCGGCGAGAACACTCGCGTTCTCGACGACGCGGGCGGTGTAGTCGGCGTACTCGGGGCTGGCGCACTCCTTGAAGTTCACCGCCTTGGCCGCGATCGTGTGCATCTGCGGGCCACCCTGCATCATCGGGAAGACCGCCCTGTCGATCGCCGCCCGGTGCTCCTCCGTGCAGACGATCGCACCCGAGCGCGGACCGCGGAGCACCTTGTGGGTGGTGAACGAGACGACGTCGGCGTGCGGGACCGGGCTCGGGATGGCCTTGCCGGCCACGAGGCCGATGAAGTGCGCGGCATCCACCCAGAAGATCGCTCCGACCTCGTCCGCGACGCGGCGGAAGAACTCGAAGTCGATGAGACGCGGGATGGCCGAACCCCCGGCGAGGATGACCTTCGGACGGTGCTCCTTGGCGAGTCGCTCGACCTCTGCGTAGTCGATGTCCTCGGTGTCCTTGTCCACGCCGTAGTGGACGGCGTTGAACCACTTGCCCGAGAAGGACATCTTCGTCCCGTGGGTCAGGTGACCGCCGTGCGGCAGGCTCATCGCCAGGATCGTGTCGCCGGGGCTCATGAACGCGCCGTAGACAGCCTGGTTGGCGCTGGCGCCGGAGTGCGGCTGGACGTTGGCGTGGTCGGCCCCGAAGAGTGCCTTGCAGCGCTCGATGGCCAGCTCCTCGGCCTTGTCGACCTCGCTGCACCCGCCGTAGTAGCGACGGCCGGGATATCCCTCGGCGTACTTGTTGGACAAGGTCGAGCCCAGTGCGGTCAGGACCTCGGGGCTGGAGAAGTTCTCGCTGGCGATGAGCTGGAGCCCTCCGCGCAGCCGGTCCAGCTCGGAGACGAGGACATCGGCGATGTCCGGGTCGAAAGCCTGGAGGGCGGCGTAGTCGGAGCCGTAGAAGGTGTCACTCATCGGTTGGAGACCTTTCGGGGTCGCTGTCTGGGGACGGGGTTGGTGAGGACGGAGTCGGTGCGGACTGAGTCTGTGAGGACGGAGCGGGGAAGAACGGCTCGAGCTGCTCGCGGGAGAGCGCGCCTTCGCGGAGGATGACGGGCTCGTCGGTCGTGCAGTCGAGGATGGTCGAGGCCAGTCCCCCGCGGGCCTCACCGCCGTCGAGATAGACGAACACTGCGGCGCCGAGCTGGGTCGCGGCATCGACCATGGTCCGAGCAGCGGGCCAGCCGGTGACGTTGGCGCTCGACACGGCCATCGGGCCGACCTCGCGCAGGACCTCGAGGGCGAGGTCGTGGTCGGGCATCCGCAGCGCCACGGTGCCGTTGGTGTCACCGAGGTCCCAGGTCAGCGAGGGCTGCGCCTTGAGGACGACGGTGAGAGGACCCGGCCAGAACTCCTCGACCAGTCCCCGGACATAGTCCGGGATGTCGATCGCCAGCCCGTCCATGGTGCGCACATCGCCGACGAGGACCGGCGGAGGCATATGGCGGCCCCGGCCCTTCGCAGCGAGCAACGCAGCGACGGCCTCGGCGTTGAAGGCATCTGCCCCGACGCCGTACAGCGTGTCGGTCGGGAGCACGACGAGCTTGCCCTCGCGCAGTGCCTCAGCGGCCCTGGCCACCCCCTCGCGACGCAGGCTCTCGCTGGAGCAGTCGAAGACCGGACTCATAGCGCTACAGCCTACGGTGCACGGACGCCACGCCGTACATGCTGTCCGGTGTGTCCCCGCCCGTGGGTTATACACGCTCTAGTGTTTCTCATGAATCTGGGACTCAGAACGAGCCCAGCGGAAGAGAAAGGAAACCCCAATGCGTGGTTCTGGCCTGATCTGGACGATCGTCGGCATCCTGCTCATCATCGCCCTCCTCATCTTCATCTTCTGATTCCTGAGCAGTACTCACCGGCAGTACCCACAACGACGGCCCCCGCACCTCACGGTCCGGGGGCCGTCGTCATCCCAGGGTCAGCGCCGCCGGGCAGTGGTGAACCTGGGACGCTCGGCGAGGTCGCGGTGCGCGGCGACCTGGTCCCAGTGCCCACTCCGACGCAGCCGCTCCGGCACAGCCTCTCCATGGGTGTCCGCATGCTCCATGACGAACCATCCGCCGGGACGCAGCAGCGCGGCGGCACGGTCGGCGATCGCGCCTGGAATGCGAAGCCCGTCAGCGGATCCGCCATAGAGCGCCAGCTCTGGGTCGTGGTCGCGCACCTCAGGATCCTGAGGAACCATGCCGGTCGGGATGTACGGCGGGTTGCTCACGACGACGTCGACCTGACCGAGGAGGTCCGGTAGCGCTGAGGTGGCATCGGCCTCGACGATCTCGATGGCCAGACCCGTGCGTTCCCTGTTGCGGTTCGCCCAGGCCACGGCGAGTGCATCGACCTCGACCGCGATGACCCGGGCTCCCGGAACCTCGTCGCGGACGGACAGGGCGATGGCGCCCGACCCCGAGCACAGATCGACGACAAGCGGCTCGGGCCCCG
>JAAYSB010000125.1 GCA_012518475.1 Intrasporangiaceae bacterium
CGGGATCACCCGCGAGGATGTCCGCACGGAGGTGAGAGCGGGACGCTGGCTCGTGCTCGGCAAACACACGGTCGTGATCCGTCAGGCATGGAGCACTCGGGCCGCCTGGTTCCATGCGCTCTGGGAGACGGGCTCGGGCGCCGTCCTCGATGGCGTGGCGGCCCTGCACGCGAGCGGGTTGACCGGCTTCCAGCACCACGAGATCGATGTGGCCCTGCCGACGAACAACCGCAGACACAAGGCTGACCGGACCCACATTCGGCACTACCGGACGATGCCGCCCACCGTCGGCGGTGGGGTGCCTCGGGTGCGTCCGGAGATCGCTGCTCTCAACGCGGCCCAGTGGGCGCTCACCGACCGGATGGCCGCGCTCATCCTGTGTCTCGTCGTGGGTCAAGGACTTGTCCTGCACGAGCATCTGCTCGAAACCTTCGCCCGACTGCAGCGCTGTCGGCGGCGGGCTTTCCTCACGACCGCGCTCAAGGACATCTGTGCCGGTGCCGCATCCCTCGGCGAGCTCGACTTTGCCCGGCTGTGCCGCGAGTACGGGCTCCCGCCGCCCAGTCGGCAGGTGCTGCGCACCCTTCCCACTGGTCGCGCCTATCTCGATGTGCGGTGGGACGACATCAACCTTGTCGTGGAGATCGATGGCGGCCACCACACCCAAGCACTCGCCCCTCTCGCCGACGCCCTGCGGCAGAACGAGATCGTCCTCACCAACGACAGGGTGCTGCGCATCCCCCTGCTCGGACTGCGTCTGGACGAGGAGGCCTTCATGGGGCAGGTCGTCCGCGCCCACCGGCAAGCTGTTCGTCGATGACGCGCAGCGGCAGCTCAGTGACTCAGTGTCAGACGGGGAACAGAGTCCGCACTTGACACGTCGCCGATAGCCGCTCGAAGGAAGGGCGTGCCGGGGGAGGGACAGATCCCGCGGCGGGCATGCTGCGGATGAAGCTACTGGACGCCCTGGGCGTTCCCGCGCCCGCGGCGCACATAGAGATAGCCGAGCAGGCCCAGAACGAGTCCGGCCACGGCTGTCCACGGCCACCAGTGCCGGTCACCCTCATGGAGGCTGGGCACCAGGATCGTCGCAAGGAGCACGACCGCCCAGACGGCCATGCCGACCTTGATCACGGTGACGGTGCGCACCGGCATCGGGGGATAACCGGTGCTCTCGGACGTTGCCGAGGTCACCACGGGAGTAGCCCCGTCGGTGTCCTTGTCGGCCTCACGCATACCCCTACTCTAGGTTCTCGCAACCGATCCGCGGACCCAGGTCCCACGCCGGCGCCGGGAAGCCCTATTGTGTGCGCCATGTCCTCGACCCAATCACCGGCGAAGCAATCGGCCGGCAACTCGAACTCGTCCTGGCTCGACAACTTCTTCGAGATCACGGCACGGGGTTCGACCACCGCTCGCGAGATCCGCGGCGGGATCGTCACCTTCTTCACGATGGCCTACATCATCGTGCTCAACCCGCTCATCCTCGGCTTCGCGCCGGACATGAACGGCGACTTCCTCGGCGGTGGCCCCGGCGACGGCTCGAACCTGCCCGCCATCGCGGCCGGAACCGCCCTCGTCGCCGGGGTCATGTCGATCCTCATGGGTGTCGTCGCGAACTACCCGCTCGCGCTCGCCGCCGGCCTCGGCCTCAACGCCTTCGTCGCGTTCTCGATCGCCAGCCAGATGACGTGGCACGACGCGATGGGTCTGGTCGTCCTCGAGGGCCTCATCATCCTCGTCCTCGTCCTCACCGGCTTCCGGCAGGCCGTGTTCAAGGCGGTTCCGACCCAGCTCAAGGTCGCGATCTCCGTCGGCATCGGCCTGTTCATCGCCCTCATCGGCTTCGTGGACTCCGGCTTCGTGCGCCGCACGGCGACCGGTCCGGTGCCGGTCGAGCTCGGCACGGGCGGTTTCCTCGCCGGCTGGCCGACCTTCGTCTTCATCATCGGTCTCGTCCTGCTCGTCACCCTCTGGGTGCGCAAGGTCAAAGGCGCGATCCTCATCGCCATCATCGCGACGACGATCCTCGCGATCATCATCGAGGCCCTCGCCAAGGTCGGCCCGCAGGTCGACGGTGACACCGTCAACCCGACCGGCTGGAACCTCAACGTCCCGGCCATGCCCGAGACGCTCTTCGGCATCCCGGCGTTGTCGACGCTCGGCCAGTTCTCGCTGCTCGGCTCATTCCGCAACGCCGGCCTCGTCGCGGCCTTCCTCCTCATCTTCACGCTCATGCTCGCCGACTTCTTCGACACCATGGGCACGATGACGGCCATCGGCGCCGAAGCCGACCTTCTCGACGAGAACGGCATCCCCCCGCGCACCGACAAGATCCTCGTCGTCGACTCTCTCGCCGCCGCAGCCGGTGGTGCCGCTGCCGTGTCGTCGAACACGTCCTACATCGAGTCGGCCTCCGGTGTCGGCGAGGGCGCCCGCACCGGCCTGGCCTCGGTCGTCACCGGTGTGCTGTTCCTGCTGTCGATGCTCTTCGCACCTCTCGTGCGGATCATCCCGAGCGAGGCCGCTGTCCCGGCCCTGGTTCTCGTCGGGTTCCTCATGATGCAGCAGGTCAAGGAGATCGAGTGGGACGACCTCGAGATCGCCATCCCGGCGTTCCTCACGATCGTCCTCATGCCGTACACCTACTCCATCACCGCGGGCATCGGTGCCGGCTTCATCGCCTACGTCCTCATCAAGATCGTCCGCGGCAAGGCCGCGGCGATCCACCCGCTCATGTGGCTGGTCTCGGTTCTCTTCGTCCTCTACTTCGCGATCGATCCGATCAGCGCGGTCCTCACCGGCTGACGTACCGTTCACGATC
>JAAYSB010000126.1 GCA_012518475.1 Intrasporangiaceae bacterium
CAAGTGACGGGCCGGAGTGCAGGAACACCTGCGCTCCGGCCCGTCGCCACATCTTCCGAATTGCAGCCAAACGGCGACCGCCTTGCTCCGCGCCCCCGCCCCGGCCTCGCAACCCGCCTCGCCACATCTTCCGAATTGCAGCCAAACGGCGACCCGCCCTGCTCCGCGCCCGACCTCCCAACCCGCCTCGCCACATCTTCCAGATAGCAGCCAAACGGCGACGCGTCTGCGCTGGGCCGGCACCGCCTACCTCTGTGGGACGCCGTCAGGGCAGGTGCACCGATAGATTCTCCCTGTGACCGAGCGACCCTCCCCCACGCAGCCCGCCAGCCCGGATCTGACGATCGTCGAGAGCCGGGTCTACCGCGGCGGCAACATCTGGTCCTACGAGCCGGCCGTCCACCTCGTCGTCGACCTCGGCTCGCTCGAGGACTACCCCACGGACACGCTGCCGGGGTTCACCGACCGCCTCCTCGAGATGCTCCCGAGGATCCAGGACCACACCTGCTCACGCGGGGTCAAGGGTGGCTTCGTCGAGCGGCTCCGGGAGGGGACCTGGCTCGGTCACGTCGCCGAGCACATCGCTCTTCAGCTCCAGCAGGAGGCCGGCCACGACCTGCGTCGTGGCAAGACCCGCCAGGTCAAAGGGCACCGTGGCCGTTACAACGTCATCTACGGCTTCACCGACGAGCGGGTCGGCCTGGCCGCCGGACGTCTCGCCGTCCGGATCGTCAACGAGCTCGTCCAGCCGGACGGACTCGACTTCGAGGCCGAGCTCGACCAGTTCCTACGGATGAGCGAGCGGGCAGCCTTCGGCCCGTCGACCAACGCCATCCTCGAGGAGGCGATCAGCCGCGATATCCCCTTCATCCGGCTCAACACCGGCTCCCTCGTTCAGCTCGGCCAGGGTGTGTATGCGCAGCGCATCCGAGCGACGATGACCTCCAGGACAGGGGCGCTCGCCGTGGACATCGCCGGCGACAAGGACCTCACCGGCAAGCTGCTCGGCTCAGCCGGACTGCCCGTACCCAAGCAGGACGTCGTCCGCACCGAGGACGGCGCCGTTCAGGCTGCTCACGACATCGGCTTCCCGGTCGTCCTGAAGCCGCTGGACGGCAACCACGGCCGCGGTGTCGGTCTCAACCTGCGTTCCGAGGAGGAGGTCCGCGAGGCCTTCGTCCGGGCCAAGGAGCAGTCCCGCGGCGGCTATGTCGTCGTCGAGTCCTTCATCCAGGGCAAGGACTATCGCTGCCTCATCGTCGGCGGGCGCATGGTCGCGATCGCCGAACGCGTGCCTGCCCACGTCGTCGGCGACGGGAAGCACACCATCGCCGAGCTCGTCGAGATCACCAACGCCGATCCGCGCCGTGGAGTCGGCCACGAGAAGGTCCTCACCCGGATCCGGGTGGACGAGGTCGCCCACCAGCTCGTCGAGCACCAGGGCTACACGATGGAGTCGGTGCCGCCGGACGGCGAGATGGTCCGGCTGGCCTCGACCGGGAACATGTCGACCGGTGGGATCTCGATCGATCGGACCTTCGACGCCCACCCGGACAACGTGGAGATTGCCGAGGAGGCGGCCCGGATGATCGGCCTCGACGTCGCGGGCATCGACTTCATCTGTCCGGACATCACCCTCCCGGTCCGGGAGGTCGGGGGCGCCATCTGTGAGGTCAACGCCGCCCCTGGCTTCCGGATGCACACCCACCCCACCATCGGGGAGCCCCAGTTCATCGCCAAGCCGGTCGTCGACCTGCTCTTCCCCCCTGGGGCACCGAGCCGGGTGCCGATCATCGCCGTCACCGGCACCAACGGCAAGACCACGACCTCCCGGATGATCTCGCACATCTTCAAGGGCACCGGAGTCAAGGTCGGGATGACCTCCACCGACGGCATCGTCATCGACGAACGTCTCGTCTTCAAGGCCGACGCCTCCGGGCCGCGCTCGGCGCGGATGGTGCTGCAGAACCCTCGCGTGGAGATGGCCGTGATGGAGGTCGCCCGTGGCGGCATCCTGCGCGAAGGACTCGGCTACGACCGCAACGATGTCGCAGTCGTCACCAATGTCGCGCCGGACCACCTCGGGATGCGCGGCATCAACACCGTCGAGCAGCTCGCCGAGGTCAAGGCCGTGGTCGTCGAGGCCGTTCCCCGGGACGGCTTCGCGGTGCTCAACGCCGACGACCCGCTGGTGCGCAAGATGCGCCGCCGGTGCTCGGGCTCGATCGTGTGGTTCTCCCTCGAGCCCCCCGGCAGCCGGGTCCGCGAGGTCATCGACGACCACTGCCGACGCGGTGGCCGGGCGGTGGTCCTCGACCCGACGGACAAGGGCGACATGATCTGCATCCGGCACGGTCGTCGGAGCATGCAGCTCGCGTGGACCCACCTTCTCCCCGCGACGTTCGACGGGGCCGCCATGTTCAATGTGGCGAATGCCATGGCTGCGGCCGGCGCGGCATTCGCGGCCGGGGCCGGTCTGCACGAGATCCGGCAGGGCCTGCGGACCTTCACGACGTCGTACTACCTCTCGCCCGGGCGGATGAACCAGATCAACGTCAACAATGTCGACGTCATCGTCGACTACTGCCACAACGCCGCCGGCATGAAGCTCCTCGGCGAGTTCGTCGACCGCTACGCCACGAGTCGGGACCGTCAGTCCGACCTCGGCCGGGTGTCGAGGATCGGCATGGTGACGACCGCCGGTGACCGCCGTGACGAGGACCTTCGTGAGCTCGGCGCGGTCGCGGCACGATACTTCGATGTCCTGGTGGTCCGGGAGGACCGTCAGCTGCGTGGCCGGGCCCGCGGTGATGTCGCCGAGCTGGTCAGCGCCGGCGCCCACGAGGCCATGGCGTCCGGTGAGGTCCGCTGTCGGCACGTCGAGATCGTGCTCGAGGAGGCGGCGGCGGTGCGGCACTGTCTCGGCAGGGCGAACGCCGGCGACGTCGTCGTCCTCTGCGTCGACCAGCACGCCGAGGTCATGGCCGAGCTCGAGAGCCTCACGCACCAGGCGCAGGCCGGCACCCACGCCACCGGGGACTCGGTCGGTGATCCCGACCTCGATCCGGCCACGATCGCCGAGTCCGACCCTGCGGACGAGCCCGCCGACCAACCCTGAGGCTGGGCAGCGTGCCCTCGTGGGTGCAGTACCGGTGACTCCGGTGCCTTCAGATCCACCCACGAGGCTGCTGCGAACCCCTCGCCCGGGACGAGAGACTCAACTGGGGGCCTCGAGGGTCTCGGCGTAGGCGCGGATGGCTCGGCGGTAGCGCTCCACGTCAGGATCGGCAGAGGTCCTCGCAATGGTGAGGAGCAGGTCTCGCAGCGCGCCTGTGGACTCACCGGCGTCGTGGCGGGCCAGGGCATGGAACGCCGCGATCCCGAGGCTGTCAGGATGGCTCTGGACGGCAGCGTCGAGATGAGCCAGGGCATCCTCGAGCCGGCCGAGGTTGCGCAGGCTCGAGGCGAGCTGGACCCGGCACCGGTGCCGGAACGGCTCCTTGAGACCGGCGGCAAGGGCCGCTTCGTACAGCGGCACCGCGTCCTCCTCGCGGCCGGCCGCGTCGAAGGTCCCCCCGCGCTCGTAGAGGACACGAGCATCCTCGGGAAAGCGCTCACCCAGGGCCTCTCCCGCTGCGATCCGCGCCGCATCGTCCTCCAGTGCCCACAGGGCAGCGATCTCGTCCTCGGCCTCGTGCTCACCCCGGGCAGCGAGCACCTTGGCCCGGATCGTGTCCGGGCTGTCAGGTGTGCCTCCCGCGTCGGTGAGCCACGCATACAGCTCCTGGCGCTGGGAGTGGCACATGACCGGGATGACGTCGCCGTCGGCCGCACGCTCGATGAGTGCCCGGACCGACTCCACCTCGGTGTCGAAGACGCCGACCGGCACGACTCCGACCCGTCCAAGCCCGGCGCGCAGGTGCTCCTCGAGGTCCTCGCGGCTGCGGCCCCTGAGGTACTTGTCCTTGTGCGCGATCGCCACCACGTCCGCCCGGCTGCCGGCGATCTCAGCGACTGAGTCGAGCTGGCTGTCGGTCCGGTCGCCCGGCATCCCGACTGAAGCCAGCACCCGCGCGCCTGGGGCCAGGAGGCCGTGCGTCACCTCGAGCAGCGCCAGGACGCCCTCCTCGTTGTGCGCCATGTCGAGGATGACCGTCGCCCGGCCCCCCTCGCCGACCGGCACGGAGAACGTGTTGAGGCGCCCCGGGTTGAGGTCCGCGTCGCTGCGGAACGTCCGCAGGCCGTCGCACACGGCATCCTCGGCAATCCCGAGGGCAAGGGCACCGGAGACCGCTGCCAGGGCGTTGGCGACGTTGTGCCGGGCCAGGCCGGCCATCGTCGCCGGGATGTCGGCGAGGCGGACGAGCCGCTGGGGCGGCTGGCCCGGGGCGAGGACGCTCACCCAGCCGTCCAGGACCGTCGTCGCACGACCCCCGCTGTCCAGGGCCTCCCGGACCGCAGGCGCCTCCGCGTCGAGGGTGAAGACCCAGGCCCGAGCCGGGCTGCCGTGCCGCATCGCCCAGACCCGCGGGTCCTCACCGTTGAGGACGGTCCAGCCCTTCGGCGAGGTCACCTTGGTGACGATCGCCTTGACCTCCGCCAGCTGGTCGACGGTGTGGATGCCCTGCGTGCCGAGGTGGTCCTCGGCGACGTTGGTCACGACCGAGACGTCATTGGTTCGCACGCCCATTCCCTTGAGCAGCATTCCGCCGCGAGCCGTCTCGAGGATCCCGATCTGCACTCCGGGGGCGTCGAGCACTCCCCTGGCGCCGGCGGGCCCGGAGTAGTCGCCGGGCTCGACGAGCTCGCCCTGGACGACGACTCCGTCCGTCGAGCTCCACGCCGTCCGGTTCCCGGCTGTCATCGAGATGTGGGCGAGCATCCGGGTCGTCGTGGTCTTGCCGTTGGTGCCGGTGATGGAGATGACGGGTATGCGCGGCGTGCGCATTGCGGGTCCCTCCCCCGCGGGCGCGGCGAGGACCCGGGCAGCGACGTCGTCGAGGACCGCCTCCACGTCACCGCCGTCGAGGAACGTGGTCAGCAGCTCGGGCAGGGACGCGCCGACGGTGCGGGCCGGCCCGCGCCGGCGCCACACGAAGGCGACGACGATCTCGTCGATGTGTTCCCCGGCCCGGCTTCGGATCCCCAGCCGGTTCGTGCCGACCCGACGGGCGAGGAGCCGGAGAAGACGCTCGGTGAGGCGTGCCGCATACCGCTGCCGTGCCTGGGTGCCGGGACGACCAGGGCGGGCGCTCCAGCCGAGTGACCGGGCCCGGGCGGCCAGGTCTTCCGGGGCTGCTGAGACGAGCGGGGTGACGTCGAGGACGACCTTGATGGCGGGCTTGCGGAAATAGAGGTTCGGGCCCTCGAGGACACGGACCTCCCGGGCCGTGACCGGGTCGGTCGTGGGAGTGGTCACGACAGGGAGACTACTGCCGGCTACTGCCCCATGGCATGCACGCCGCCGTCCACATGGACGATCTCCCCGGTCGTCGCGGGGAACAGACCGGACAGCAGGGCGACGCAGGCGAGTGCTGCGGGCTCGGCGTCGTTGACATCCCAGCCGAGAGGCGCGCGGTCGTCCCAGGTGTTCTCGAACGTCTCGAAGCCGGGGATCGACTTGGCCGCGGTGGTGCGGATCGGACCGGCGGCGACGAGGTTGCACCGGATCCGGTGGCTGCGGCCGAGGTCGCGGGCGAGATAGCGGTTCGTCGACTCGAAGGCGGCCTTGGCCACTCCCATCCAGTCATAGACCGGCCAGGCGAACTTCGCATCGAAGGTGAGCCCGACCAACGAGCCGCCCTCGGACATCGCCGGCAGCGCGGCCTGCGCGAGCCCCTTGAGAGAGTAGGCGGAGGTGTGCACCGCCGTGGCGACGTCCTCCCAGGTGCCTTCCATGAAGGTGAAGGCACCGGGCGGGGCGAAGCCGATCGAGTGCAGGACGCCGTCGAGGTGCGGCACGTGCTCCTTGACCCGCTCGGCCAAGGTGTCGAGGTGCTCCCGGTCGGTGACGTCGAGCTCGATGACCGGCGGCGTGCTCGGCAGCCGCTTCGCGATCGCCTGGGTGATTCGCATGGTGCGCCCGAACGAGGTGAGCACGACCTCGGCGCCCTGCTCCTGCGCGATCCGGGCCACATGGAAGGCGATCGAGGAGTCCATGAGGACCCCGGTGATGAGCAGCTTTCTGCCCTCGAGAAGGTTGGTCGTCGTGAGGCTGGTCATGGGCGGTTCCCTTCAGTGCCGATGAGGTATGCGGGGGTCGGGTCGGTCAGTGACCCATACCGAGTCCGCCGTCGACCGGGATGACGGCGCCGGTGATGTAGCCCGCCTGGTCGGAGGCGAGGAAGGACACCGCAGCGGCGACGTCCTCGGTCGAGCCGAACCGGCCGGCCGGGATCGCCTCCTGATAGGCCTGCTGGCGGTCCGGGGGCAGCTGGGCGGTCATGTCGGTCTCGATGAAGCCCGGTGCCACGACGTTGGCGGTGATGCCGCGGCCACCGAGCTCGCGGCTGATCGAGCGGGCCAGACCGACGAGTCCGGCCTTGCTCGCGGCGTAGTTCGCCTGGCCGGGCGAGCCATACAGTCCGACGACGCTGGAGATGAAGATGATCCGCCCTCGGCGGGCGCGGATCATTGCCTTCGTCGCGCGCCGGGCGACGCGGAAGGCGCCGGCGAGGTTGGTGTCGACGACGGAGGAGAACTCTTCATCGGTCATCCGCATGAGGAGGGTGTCCTTGGTGATGCCGGCGTTGGCGACGACCACGTCGATCGATCCCCCGAGCTTGTCCTCCGCGGCAGCGAAGGCAGCATCCACGGACTCGGTGTCGCTGACATCGCAGGCGACCGCGGGCAGTCCGTCCGGGGCCTCACCGGAGCGGGAGGCGACGACGACACGATGTCCGTCCGCCCGCATCCGCTGAGCGATAGCCAGCCCGATCCCCCGGTTCCCACCGGTGACAAGGGCGTTGTAGGTCTGCTGTGCGGCGCTGCTCATGAGTCGCAACGCTAGTGGACTACTACGCAGTAACCGGACCTGCCCTGGCCGGTGACGCTGGACAGGCATAGCCTGAGGAGGTGACGCGCAAGGTGCAGACGGTGCAGAGCGTGACGACGGCCCGGCCGCCGTTGCGCGATGAGCAGACCGCGCGCATGCGCAAGTACCTCATCTCGATGGGGATCCGCACGGCGTGCTTCGTCGGGGCAGCGATCGCGACCGGGTGGCTCCGGTGGGTCCTGGTCGCCGGGGCGGTCTTCCTCCCGCTGTTCGCGGTGATCATCGCCAACGCCGTCAAGCCGCGCGCCCTCAACGTCTCCACCACCGCACAGCCGCAGCGCCCGGGTCGTCACCTCGGCGGTTAGCCGCCGATGGCCGACATCGGGCGGTCCGGCTGGGTGAAGCCTGCGCTGCCGATTCCGTGACCTGGCGCCTTGACCCACATCTCCCCGTTGATCAGAGCGGCCAGCTCCTCGTCGCTGGCGCCGGCACGCATCGCACCGCGCAGGTCGGTCTCACGCCGGGAGAACAGGCAGTTGCGGACCTGTCCGTCTGCGGTGAGCCGGGTCCGGTCACAGGCGCGGCAGAACGGCCGGGTCACGCTGGCGATGATGCCGACGGTCGCGGGGCCTCCGTCGACGAGGAACCGCTCGGCGGGAGCACTTCCCCTGGCCTCCTCCGGGAGCGGGGTGAGACTGAACCGCTTCGCGAGCTCGGCGTGGATCTCCTCGGCGGTGATCATCGAGGTCGAGTTCCACTCGTGCTGGGCGTCGAGCGGCATCTGCTCGATGAATCGCAGCTCATAGCCGCGGTCGAGGCACCACTGCAGCACGTCGGCGACGGAGTGGTCGTTGATGCCCCGCATCGCGACAGCGTTGACCTTGACCGGCGTCAGTCCCGCCTCGGCGGCGGCGGCCAGGCCCTTCTCGACATCCTGGAGCCGGTCCCGGCGGGTGAGGGCGAGGAACTCCTGCCGGTCGACCGTGTCGAGGCTGACGTTGACCCGGTTCAGCCCCGCCTCGGCCAGCGGCATCGCGAGGCGCTCGAGGCCCACGCCGTTCGTCGTCAGGGCGATCTTCGGGCGAGGTTCCAGGGCAGCCATCCGGGCGACCAGATCGACAAGGCTGCGGCGCAGCAGCGGCTCTCCACCCGTCAGTCGGATCTGGGTGACCCCGAGGCCGACGAAGATGCCGACGAGCCGGATCATCTCGTCATCGGTGAGCATCTCCGGCTTGGGCAGCCAGGGCAGACCTTCGGCGGGCATGCAGTATGTGCACCGTAGGTTGCAGCGGTCGGTCACCGACACACGGAGGTCACGCGCGACCCGACCGTGCTGGTCGGCGAGCGGCAGGGTGCCGGGCGGTCGATGCATACCCCACAGGCTAAGGGATGTCCGCGGAACGTACGCTGACCCGTGATGGACGTGCTCAAGCGGCTCATGCAGCCGAAGTGGATCGGCGGGCTGCTGCTCGCGACCCTCTTCGCCGTCGTGTGCTTCTTCCTCGGGGACTGGCAATGGAGCCGGTACGAGGCCAAGGCCGACCGCAACGCGACGTTGGACCGCAACTACGCGGCCGAGCCGGTCCCGCTCTCGGAGGTCACCGACGCCGACGGAATCCGTCCGGGAGCGGACTGGGCGCGGGTCGAGCTGCGCGGCACCTACGAGCCCCGACACGTCTATGTCCGCAACCGGCCGAACGACGGTGTCTACGGCTACGAGGTGCTCGGTGTGCTCCACACGGATACCGACGGTGCGGTCATCGTCGACCGTGGCTGGGTGCGCAACTCCCCGGACGGTGCGGCGGTCCTGCCGCCGGTCGATGATCCGCCCTCGGGTCCGGTGACCGTGGTCGGCTGGGTGCGGCCCTACGAGTCGACTCTCGGCCGGGAGATGCCGGAGAACCAGGTGGCCTCCATCGCCATCGAGGACCTGGCGGAGGAGACCGGCGTCGCTCCGGCCACTGCGTTCGTCCGGGCGCAGACCGAGACGGCGTCAGGGGCGGCGGTGGACTCCGGTCTCGTGCCCCTCGAGGAGCCGGACCGGGGCCTCGGCCCGCACCAGGCCTATGCGATCCAGTGGTGGATCACGATGGTCCTGGGGTATGCGTTCGTCGTCCTCGGGGTCCGCCGCGAGCTGCGCGAGGAGGAGGACGCCCGGGATCCCGAGGCGGCCGCCGAGCGGGAGCGGGTCAAGGCGGAGAAGAAGAAGCAGAAGGTGTCCCGTTGGGACGAGGAGGACGCCTGACGTCCCCACCCTGCGGAAGAATCCCCTCCGTTATCTCGCAATCGCGAGATAACGGAGGGGGAATCGCTTGCTCGGGCAAGCACTTCGCCTCCGGACACGCGCTGCTTGACGCGCGCTTCCCGGCGAGCGACTACTGGACGAACTGGGTGCGGTAGAGGTCGGCGTACAGGCCACTGCGACCGAGCAGCTCGGCGTGCGTGCCCTGCTCGGCGATCCGGCCGTCGTCGATGACGAGGATCCGGTCCGCGGCCCGAATGGTCGAGAGCCGGTGCGCGATGACGACGGCGGTCCGCGAGGCCAGCGCCTCGTCCAGCGCGCGTTGCACGGCCGCCTCGGACTCGCTGTCCAGGTGCGCGGTCGCCTCGTCGAGGATGATCAGCCCCGGAGCCTTGAGGAGCAGGCGGGCCAGCGCGATCCGCTGCTTCTCTCCCCCACTGAGCCGGTGCCCGCGGTCCCCCACGACGGTGTCGAGTCCCTCGGGCAGGGACCGGACGAGATCGACGATCTGGGCCTGCTCCAGGACCGCCCAGAGCTGGTCGTCAGGTGCATCCGGGCGGGCATACAGCAGGTTGTTCCGGATCGTCTCGTGGAAGAGGTGGGCCTCCTGGGTCACCATGCCGACGGTCTCGCGCAGCGAGGCGTCGGTGACCTCGGTGAGGGGGACACCGTTGATCCGGATGGTTCCGGAGGTCGGGTCGTAGAGGCGGGCGATCAGACTCGTGATCGTCGTCTTGCCGGCACCGGACGGGCCCACGAGGGCGACCGTCTGACCGGGCTCCACGGTGAAGGAGATGTTCCTGAGGATCTCGCCGCTGACCCGGCGGTCCCCGGTCGCGATCGACTCCAGGGAGGCCAGCGACACCTCGTCGGCGCTCGGGTAGCGGAACGAGACGTCCTCGACATCGAGGCGCACCGGTTCCGCCGGGATGTCAACGGCATCCGGAGCCTGCGCGACGAGCGGCTTGAGATCGAGCACCTCGAAGACGCGCTCGAAGGAGACGAGCGCGGTCATGACGTCGACGCGTGCGTTGGAGATGGCCGTCAGGGGGCCGTAGAGCCGGGCGAGGAGGGCGGCCAGTGCGACGAGCGTGCCGACCTGGAGCCCGCCGTCGACGGCCATCACACCGCCGAAGCCGTAGACCATGGCCGTGGCGAGGGAGGCGACCATCGTCAGGGCGACGAAGAAGAAGCTGCGGTTCAGCGCGATCCGCACCCCGATGTCGCGGACCGAGGCCGCCCGGTCGCCATAGGTCGCCTGCTCCCGGTCGGGGCGCCCGAAGAGCTTGACGAGCAGGGCTCCGGCGACGTTGAAGCGCTCGGTCATCGTCGTGCCCATGTCCGCGTTGAGGACCATCTGGTCGTGGGACAGGGCGGCCAGTCGACGGCCCATGATCCGTGCCGGGACGAGGAACAGGGGCAGGAGCGCGAGTGCCGCGAGGGTGAGCTGCCAGGACAGCGTGAGCATGGCGGCCACGATGAGGACGAGTGAGACAGCGTTGCTCACGACGTTGGACAGCACGGAGGTGAAGGCCTGCTGGGCCCCGATGACGTCACTGTTGAGCCGGCTGACGAGGGCGCCGGTCTGCGCCCGGGTGAAGAAGGCGATCGGCTGCTTGAGGACGTGCCCGAAGACCTCGGTGCGCAGCGCATAGATGAGGCTCTCCCCGATGCGGGACGAGTACCAGCGCTCGATCATCGTCAGCACGCCGTCGAGGATCGCGATGGCGCCGACGAGAAGGGCGATCCGGATGACGAGCCCGCGGTTGCCGGGGATGACGCCATCGTCGATGAGGCGCTGGAGGAGCAGGGGCGTCGCGACGACGAGCATCGCCCCGATGACGACGAGGACGAGGAAGATGCCGATGAGCCGACGGTGCGGCCGGGCATAGGACAGCACCCTGCGCAGGGTCCCCTCCCGCAGACGCGTGTCGCGAACGGACCCGTCCCGGGTCATCGAGTGCATGAGCTGCCAGGGGCTGGAGGTCATGCCAGGGCCACCAGGTCGCGGTAGTCGGTGCCCCAGAGGTCCTCCACGCCATCGGGCAGGAGCAGCACCCGCTCCGGTTCCAGCGCCTCGACGGCACCCTCGTCGTGGGTGACGAGGACGACTGCACCCTCATAGGTGCGCAGCGCCCCGAGGATCTCCTCCCGGGAGGCCGGGTCGAGGTTGTTCGTCGGCTCGTCGAGGAGCAGGACGTTGGCGGCGGAGACGACGAGCATCGCCAGGGACAGACGGGTCTTCTCCCCACCGGACAGCACCCCGGCCGGCTTGTCGACGTCGTCGCCGGAGAAGAGGAACGACCCGAGCACCTTGCGCACCTCGGTCTCCCCGAGGTCCGGGGCGGCGGACTTCATGTTCTCCAGGACGGTGCGCGCGGTCTCGAGGTTCTCATGCTCCTGGGCGTAGTAGCCGAGCTTGAGTCCGTGCCCGGGCTGGACCTCACCGGTGTCCGGCGCGTCCACCCCGGCGAGCATCCGCAGCAGGGTTGTCTTGCCGGCGCCGTTGAGGCCGAGCACGACGACGCGCGAGCCGCGGTCGATGGCGAGGTCGACATCGGTGAAGACCTCGAGAGAGCCGTAGGACCGGGACAGGCCCTCCGCCCGCAGAGGCGTCTTCCCACAAGGTGCCGGCGTGGGGAACCGCAGCCTGGCCACCCTGTCCGCCGCCCGCTGGCCCTCGACGCCCGCGAGCATCCGCTCGGCGCGCCGCGCCATGTTCTGCGCGGCGACGGCCTTGGTCGCCTTGGCCCGCATCTTGTCGGCCTGCGCGAGGAGCGCCGAGGCCTTCTTCTGGGCGTTGGCCATCTCTCGCTTGCGTCGACGCTCGTCGGTCTCCCGCTGCTGGAGGTAGGCCGCCCACCCGACGTTGTAGATGTCGAGCGTCTCGCGGTTCGCATCGAGGTGGAAGACCCGGTTGACGACCTTGCCGAGCAGGTCGACGTCGTGGGAGATGATGACGAGCCCACCCTTGTAGACGGCCAGGTAGTCCCGCAACCAGACGATCGAGTCGGCGTCGAGGTGGTTGGTCGGCTCGTCCAGGAGGAGCGTGTCCGCGCCACTGAAGAGGATTCGCGCCAGCTCGATCCGCCGCCGCTGGCCTCCGGAGAGGGTATGCAGTGGCTGGCCGAGGACGCGCTCGTCCAGTCCGAGAGCGGCGGCGATGGATGCCGCCTCTGACTCGGCCGAGTACCCGCCGGCGGCCTCGAACTCGGCGTCGAGACGCGCATACCGCCGCATCGCCTTCTCCATCGTCTCTGCGTCGGCGCTGGCCATCCGCTTCTCCGCGGTGAGCCGGTCGGCGACGATCCGGTCCAGTCCACGGGCGCTGAGGACGCGGTCGCGGGCGAGGACGTCGAGATCGCCCGTGCGCGGGTCCTGCGGCAGGTAGCCGACAAGACCGCTCGAGGCGACCGTGCCCCCGGCCGCCTGCCCCACGCCGGCGAGAACCTTCGTCAGAGTCGTCTTGCCGGCGCCGTTGCGACCGACGAGTCCGATCCGGTCCCCGGGCGCGATGCGGAAGCTCGCGCCGTCCAGCAGAAGGCGCGAGCCGGCACGTAGCTCGATGTCGTTGGCGGTGATCACAGTTCAGTCACAGGCTGGTCAGAGGGGAGCATTGGGGAAGAGACCCACGTCGGGTCGGTGCCGAAAGGCACGCAATGGCCTAGTCTAAGTCCGCTGACACGGCACACCTGACAGGTCAGCACTCAGCCCACCGAGGTCGCAGGACCGGGGTCGAAAGGCAAGCAGCATGAGCTTCAATGAGAACGTCCGGCTGGACACCTCCAGCGTCCGCACCGGTGGTGGTGGCGGCGGCCGTGGTGGGCCCGGTGGCATGGTCATCGGCGGTGGCATCGGTGGTCTCATCCTCACCCTCATCCTCATGTTCCTCGGCATCAACCCCGGACAGGTCCCCATGCCCACGGACCCCGGCATGGACACCTCACGGGTGGACACCGCAGGCAACGCGAACGCCGATCTGATCAGTCACTGTGAGACCGGCGCCGACGCCAACGAGGACATCTGGTGCCGCATGGTCGCCGGCGAGAACTCGATCCAGGACTTCTGGGCCGGCGAGCTGCCCCGCTACGGTCGTGAGTGGAGCCGACCGACGCTCACCCTCTACCAGGGGCAGACCCAGTCCGCCTGCGGCACCGCCTCGAACCAGGTCGGCCCGTTCTACTGCCCGCTCGACAAGGGCGTCTACATCGACGCCGACTTCTTCCAGCTGCTCCAGGACCAGTTCGGCGCCTCCGGCGGTCCGCTGGCCCAGCTCTATGTCCTCGCCCACGAGTTCGGCCACTCCCTCCAGGACCAGCTCGGCCTCCTCGGCCGCGCGCAGCAGGACCCGCAGGGTGCCGAGTCGGGGGCGGTTCGGGTCGAGCTCATGGCCGACTGTCTCGCCGGGGTGTGGGTCAACCACGCCAGCTCGACCACCGACGAGGCCTCCGGCGAGGCCTGGCTCAAGCCGCCGTCCGAGGCCGAGATCCGTGATGCGCTCTCCGCTGCTGCGGCGGTCGGTGACGACAACATCCAGGAGCGCACCCAGGGCCGGGTCACCCCCGAGAACTGGACGCACGGCTCCGCCGAGGCACGCCAGCGCTGGTTCCTCCAGGGCTTCCAGTCCGGTGACCTCAACCGCTGTGACACCTTCGCCGTCGACTCGGTGAACTGATCGCGACCAGGAAGAACTCGAGCGCACGTGCGGCTCTCCTCGAGGAGCACGTGCGCTTCGAGGTGGACAGGTGGACCGGCGACGGTCTCTTCGACAGCGTCGCCGAGGAGATCCACGCGCTCTATGCGTGGCTCGCCGAGGTCCGTCTCGCTGACGTCCTCCCGCCCGACTCCGGGCCGGTGATCGCCGGTCTCATCGAGCAGCTGCCTGCGACCGAGGCGACCGCTGACCTCCTCAGCGAGGTCGCGGACGCTGCCGGGGACGCGCTCGCGGACGTCGGGCTGACGCTCGAGGACCTGTTCGACCGCGATGAGGTGCTCACCTTCCTCGCCACCGCTGGGACGCTGGAGCCGCTGCGCAGCAGACTCATCACGGCAGCGACGTCGAGCACTGCCTATCGGCGGCTCGTCGCCCACGTCCTCTACCAGGGCGTCAAGGCGTATGTGCTCACCGAGAACGTCTTCGCCCGCAAGATCCCGGGGGCCTCATCGCTCGTCCGCTTCGGGCAGCGCAGCGTCGCTGCCGCGGCACCGGGACTGGAGAAGGCCGTCGATACCCAGCTGAGCGGCTTCGTCGAGGCGAACATCGCCGAGACCCTGCGCGACAGTCGCCGCTACCTCGAGGCAACCGTTGACGCGGCCATGATCCGGACGCTTGCCCTCGAGGGGTGGACGGCCACCGCGCGCCGTCCGCTCGCCGACATCCGGGGGGCTGTGTCGGAGGACGGTCTGGCGGAGATGGCCGACCAGGGAACAGCCCTCGTGCGTGGCCTGTTCGCCAGCGGCCGCCTCACTCCCGTCATCGCCGCCACCCTCACCGACCTGCTCGACCGCCGCAGCGAGGACTCCCCCGCCGACCTGCTCAGCGAGCTGGGACTGACCGAGGAGGTCCTCACCGGGGTTGCCGTCGAGGCCTGCTCACACCTGGCGGCCCAGAGTGCGGTGCGGGACTATGTCGAGAGCCGGATCCGCGCCCGACTCTCCGCGTTCTACGCCCGCCCCTGACCGAGTCAGGTGGACGGGCCGTCGTCGATGACGATGACGTATGCGCGGGCCCGCTCGATGGCGTCGTCGAGCACCGCACGCCGTGGGTCCGCAATGTCGGCGGCCTCGCGCGTCGGCAGGTCTCGTAGCGCCTCGAGCCTGGCGTCGGTGAGGACGTCGGCGGTGAGCTGGCGGTCTCCCCCGGTGAGCAGTCCGACCACCGTCTCCCCCGACTCCCGCAGGACTCGTTGGAGGTGGTCCTGCACGGCACCGACGAGGGCATCGGCCTGGTTCTCGCGGCGCCGGGCGAACCGCTGCTGGCTCCACCCGCCCGCTGCTGTGCGGGACTGGACGTAGCGGGTGCCGACCTTGTGGGCGGCCAGGTGGCCGTCACTGCCGACGACGCCGACGGCATACCCACCGCGGCGGATCAGCAGGACCGCCAGGGGAACCGGCAGTGGTTCAGCGATGCCGACGATCCGTTGCGGACCATCCGGGTTGTTCGCCTCGAACCGTTCCAGCCAGCCGGAGAACCGGTGAGCCGGGACGTGGACGGTGCGCGGCATACCGATCGATCAGCGCGCGGAGCGCCGGGACTCAGATGTTGAAGCCGATGGCGCGGAGCTGCTCGCGCCCGTCATCGGTGATCTTCTCCGGGCCCCACGGCGGCATCCAGACCCAGTTGATGCGGTGGCTGGAGACCAGTCCTTCGAGGACAGAACCGATCTGGTCCTCGATGACGTCGGTGAGGGGGCACGCGGCGGAGGTCAGCGTCATGTCGATGACGACGTGGCTCTGTGGGTCGACGGTCACGCCGTAGACGAGGCCGAGGTCGACGATGTTGATGCCGAGCTCGGGGTCGACGACGTCGCGGAGAGCCTCCTCGATGTCGGCGACGTTGGCCGGCATAGCGGTGTTGGTCATGGTGTGCCTTCCGTGCTGTTCGGGGCGTCTCTGTGGTCGGTCGTGGTGGGCTGTGACGTGGTCGTGTCTGCGGTGCGCAGGGCGTGCCCGGCCTGGGCGAGGGCATCCTCGAGGGCCATCCAGCCCAGGAGCGCGCACTTGACGCGCGCGGGATACTTCGCGACGCCGGCGAGGGCGACGGCGTCACCGATGACGTCCTCGTCCCCGGGGTCAGCGCCTTTGCTCGTGAGCATGGACTTGATCGCGGCGTGCTTCGTCGTGGCCGCGGAGAGAGGCTGGCCGGTGATCTCCTCGGCCATCATCGACGTGCTCGCGACACTGATCGAGCAGCCGAGGGCGTCGAAGGAGAGGTCCTCGAGGACGGCGCCGGTGCCGTCTCCGGACACGTGCACGCGCACCGTGACCTCGTCCCCGCAGGTGGGGTTGACGTGGTGCACCTCGGCGTCGAACGGATCCCGCAGGCCCGCGCCGTGGGGACGTTTGGAGTGCTCGAGGATGAGCTCCTGATAGAGGTCCATCAGCCGACTCCGAAGATCTCAGGCACGCGGTCGAGCGCCTCGAGGAACGCATCGATCTCGGCGGTGGTGTTGTAGACGTGGACGCTGACGCGCGTCGTCGCGACGGCGCGCATCTTCCGGTGCAGCGGCCAGGCGCAGTGGTGGCCGACGCGCACGGCGATGCCCTGGTCGTCGAGGATCTGCCCGACGTCGTGGGCATGGACACCCTCGACCACGAAGGCGACCGCTCCCCCGCGGTCCGTCGTGTCCGTGGGTCCGACGACCCGCACCCAGGGGCGCTCCGCGAGCCCGGCGAGGAGCCGCTCGGTGAGCATCATCTCGTGCGCGTGCACCCGGTCCATGCCGAGGTCGGCCAGATAGTCGCAGGCAGCCGCGAGCCCGATCGCCTGGGCGGCGTTGGGCACCCCGGCCTCGAACTTCTGCGGGACGGGGGCATACGTCGCCGACTCCATCGTCACCGTCTCGATCATCGACCCACCGGTGAGGAACACCGGCATCGCGTCGAGCACCTCCGGGCGGCCCCACAGAGCGCCGATGCCCATCGGACCCATCATCTTGTGTCCTGAGAAGGCAAGTAGGTCGACCCCGAGCTCGCGCACGTCGAGCGGCAGGTGTGGCACGGACTGGCAGGCGTCGAGGACGGTCAGCGCTCCGACCACCTGCGCGCGGGCGACGAGCTCGCGGACCGGGTTGACCGTGCCGAGGACGTTGGACTGGTGCGTGAACGCCAGTACGCGAGTCCGCTCGTTGACGACCTCGTCGAGGTCGCTCAGGTCGAGCCGTCCGTCCTCCGCGACCGAGAGCCAGCGCAAGGTCGCCCCGGTCCGGCGCGCCAGCTCCTGCCACGGGATGAGGTTGGCGTGGTGCTCCATCTCGGTGACGACGATCTCGTCGCCGGGCCCGATCCGGAACCGGTCCCCGGTTCCGCCGCCGCCACCGGTGGTGGCGTTCGAGAACGCATAGGCGACGAGGTTGATCGCCTCGGTGGCGTTCTTCGTGAAGACGATCTCGTCCGGCTGGGCGCCGATGAAGGCGGCGATCCGGGACCGGGCCGACTCGTACGCCTCGGTGCCCTCCTCCGAGAGCGCGTGCGCTCCGCGGTGCGGGGCCGCGTTGAACCGCTCGTACCACTCCCGCTCGGCGTCGAGCACCCGCGCAGGCTTCTGCGACGTCGCGCCCGAGTCCAGATAGACGAGGGTCTTCCCGTCACGCACCGTTCGCGACAGGATCGCGACGTCGGCCCGGATGCGGGCGACCTCGGCCTCGGTGAAGTGGGTTGCGGTCACTGGCGTGGCTCAGGCAGGAACGAGGAAACGGTCGTAGCCCTCGTCCTCGAGACGGTCAGCGAGCTCGGGGCCACCCTGCTCGGCGATCCGGCCGTCGACGAAGACGTGGACGAAGTCGGGCTTGATGTAGCGCAGGATCCGCGTGTAGTGCGTGATGAGCAGGACGCCGAGGTCCGAGGTCTCCCGGGCGCGGTTGACGCCCTCGGAGACGACCTTGAGCGCGTCGACGTCGAGGCCCGAGTCGGTCTCGTCGAGGATGGCGATCTTCGGCTTGAGAAGCTCCATCTGGAGGATCTCGTGACGCTTCTTCTCGCCGCCCGAGAAGCCCTCGTTGACGG
>JAAYSB010000127.1 GCA_012518475.1 Intrasporangiaceae bacterium
CGGGCCGCTTCCGGCCCGCCGCTACGACCCGCATGCGCACGGGGCCGGAACGGCCGCCCTGGTGTATGCGCACGGCGGCGGGTTCACCCTCGGCAGCCTCGAGTCGGCCGACTCGGTGTGCCGGTTCCTCTGTGCCGAGGCCGGCGTCACCGTCGTCTCGGTCGACTACCGCCTTGCACCCGAGCACCCCTTCCCGGCCGCGACCGAGGACCTGCTCGACGCATACCGCTACGTCGTCTCGACAGCACCATCGTGGGGGATCGGTGCCGACCGGGTCATGGTCGGCGGGGACAGTGCCGGCGGCAACCTCGCGATCGTCACGGCGATGCAGGTGCGTGATCGAGGAAGACAGGGGATCGAGCACCTGCCCCGACCGCTGCTCCAGGTCGCGTTCTTCCCGTGGGTCGACTTCGTCAACAGGTATCCGTCGCACATCAAGTTCGAGTTCGGCTACTTCCTCACGACTGCACAGCTCGAGTGGTACGCCGACCACTACGTCCCAGCCACGGAGCAGCGGGCGAACCCGTATGTCTCCCCGCTGCTCGCCAAGGACCTTCGGGACCTGGGTCCGGTGTATGTGGGGGTCGCCGGATTCGACCCGTTGCGTGACGAGGGGCTCGCGATCGCCGAGCGGCTGCGTGAGGAGGGCAACGACGTCCGGCTCGATGTCGATGCCCGGCACATCCACGCGTATGTCAATGCCACCGGCGTCGGCACCACGTCGACGGCGGCCCTGCGTCGGGCCGTCGCAGTGATCAGGGAATTCGCGGAGTAGTCTCGCGGCTGTGAGCACCTCGGCCCAGGACACGGCGGAGGAGGGGACCCAGCAGAACCCGTGGCCGGCGCTCGGGGCACTGGTCATCGGGTTCTTCATGATCCTCGTCGACTCGACGATCGTCTCGGTCGGTATGCCGGCGCTCATGCGGGCGTTCGGGGTCGACATCAACGCCGTGATGTGGGTGACGAGCGCCTACCTGCTCGCGTACGCGGTGCCCCTGCTCATCACGGGACGGCTGGGGGACCGGATCGGGCCGAAGCGGGTCTATCTGGTCGGCCTCGCGATCTTCACCCTCGCCTCGCTGTGGTGCGGGCTGAGCGGTGAGCTCGGCGGCGGAATCGGCTGGCTCATCGCCGCCCGCGTCGCTCAGGGACTCGGGGCGTCACTCATGACACCGCAGACGATGACGGTCATCACCCGCACCTTCCCAGCCGAGCGCCGCGGGACGGCAATGGCGCTCTGGGGAGCGACCGCCGGCGTGGCGACCCTCGTCGGACCGATTCTCGGCGGCGTCCTGCTCGACACCCTCGGCTGGGAGTGGATGTTCTTCATCAATGTCCCGGTCGGGCTCGTCGGCCTCTATCTGGCATGGCGGCTCGTGCCGACACTGCGGACCCACTCCCGTTCATTCGACTGGATCGGCGTCGCCCTGAGCGCGGTGGGTCTGTTCTGTGCGGTCTTCGCGATCCAGGAGGGCCACGCCTACGACTGGGGCCGGATCCGGGGACCGCTCTCGGTGCCGCTCCTCCTCGTTGTCGGTGCAGCCCTTCTCGGGTCCTTCGTCTGGTGGCAGAGCCGGATCCGCCGCGAGCCCCTCGTCCCGCTCGGGCTCTTCCGGGACCGGAACTTCTCGGTGTCGAACATCGCCATCTCGACCGTGGGCTTCGGTATCACCGGGATGATGTTCCCCTTCATGATCTATGCCCAGGCGGTGCGGGACCTCTCGCCGACCCGGGCTGCGCTGCTGCTCGCTCCTCAGGCCGTCATGTCGATCCTGCTGGCCCCGATCGCCGGACGGCTGACCGATCGCGTGCATCCACGGGTGCTCGCCGGCTGGGGGCTTGCGGGACTCGCCGCGTCCACCTTCCTGCTGGCGCGGGTCATGACGACCGACTCCCCGATGTGGACGCTCCTGCTGGTTGCCACCCTCCTCGGCGCGACGCAGTCCTTCGTCTGGGGACCGATCGCCGCCTCCGCGACGCGGAACCTGCCGATGCAGCTCGCAGGTGCCGGCTCCGGTGTCTACAACACGACCCGGCAGATAGGCGCGGTCCTCGGCAGCGCCGCGATAGCCGTCCTTATGGAGGCGCGCATCTCGGCACTCTTGCCCGGGGTGGAGTCGAGCTCGGTGACCGTGCAGCAGACCGGGGGAGCGGGCATGCCCGAGCCCGTTCGAGCACTGTTCGCCGAGGCGCTCTCCGATGCGATGCTGCTGCCGGCGTTCGTGGTGCTGCTCGGAGGTGTCGCCGCCCTCTTCTTCGAGCGTCCGCGCCACCAGGTCAAGGACGGAGCGGCCCGGCGGTGACGGCGCGCATTCACCGCGACAACACCACGCCGCGTCGCTAGGGTGGAACACCTCGTCGAGGAGCGGCTCGTCCGCGGCCAGGGCACGTCGACCGGAGGGGAGTGAGACAGTGACCGAGACACCGGCGCTCGCGGCGATCAAGACCTATCGCTATCTCCGGCTCGCTCTCGCGGGTCTGGTCGTCCTGCTCTTCAGCTCGCTCTTCATCGAGTGGCAGGCCGTCGGGCGCACCTGTGTCCAGGCGACGATCTCGGCGTACTGGCACACCCCCGTGCGAGGGGTCTTCGTCGGGGTGCTCGTGACGATGGGGATCTGCCTGATCGTTCTCAAGGGCAACAACAAGGCCGAGGACGTCCTGCTCAACCTCGCCGGCATCCTCGCGCCAGGTGTGGCCTTCATCCCGGCGGCACCGTCGGACTCGTGCAGCTCGGCGCCGGACCTGCCCGGGGACCACGGACCGGCGATCGCGAACAACATGCAGGCGTTGTTCGTTCTCGGTGTCCTGGCTGTGGTCGTCGCTATCGCCCTCGCCGTGCGCGAGAGCGGCTCACTGCGCGGCCTGCACCGCTGGGACAAGCTGGGCATCGCGATCGGTCTCGGAGCGACCGGTGGGGGAGCGCTCTGGTTCTATGTCTCCCGCTCCACCTTCATCGAGCACGGACACAACGCGGCTGCGATCGCCATGTTCCTGGCCCTCGTGGCGGTGGTGTGGGTCAACGCCCGGGACGTCAAGGAGACCGTCGAGCGTCATCCTGCGCTGGCGAGGGTCCGCGCGAGCTATGTCACCGCATACCGCATCATCGCCGTCGCCATGCTCGTGACGTTGGGGCTCGCAGTCGTCGGGCACCTCATCGGCTGGGCGTATGCGCTCCTCGTGGTCGAGATCCTTCTCATCACGTTCTTCGGGATCTTCTGGATCATCCAGACCCGTGAGCTGTGGAACCAGGGGCTGCGCGACTCCACCTAGGATGACGTCGGCCCAGCAGCCCGCGCCTCGGGCGCTTCTGGTCTATGCCGCCTCGGTCGTCGGGATGATCGCGCTGATTCGGCTGGGCCGATGGTTCCTGGGCGAACAGGGACGACCGGAGCTGGCGTCGGCCGTGATCGTCATCAGCGTCGGGCTGCACCTGCTGCCATTCGCTGCTGCCTTCAGGGCGCCCGTCTTCCGCACTCTCGGGTGGGTGATGACAGCCCTTGGCGTCCTCGGTCTGATGATCGGCTGGCTCACCACGGGCACCGCTGCTGCGGCGGTTGCCGTCATCACCGGAGTCGTCATGCTGGTCGTGATCACGCTCGGCGCCCGGGACCCAACTCAGGCGATGTAGATCTTCCGGAGTGTCTCCGTGATGGTCCACACCGTGCGCTGACCTTCGCGCAGTCGCACGCAGCGGCCGGGGGACAGGTGGATCGTGGTCCCGTCCTCGAAGGCCACCCGGCCGGAGCCGGTGAGGACCACGAAGATCTCCTCGACCTCGGTATCGCGGACTACTCCTTCGGTGAGCTCCCAGATCCCGACCTCGGTGCCGTTGATCTCACCCAGCACGTGGGTTGCTGTCCTCGGCTCGCCCTCGACGACCTGACCAGCGGGCTCGTGGTCCAGCGGCAGCGTGAAGACGTCGGAGGTCACGGGATTGGGCATCTCGATCATGCGCCGAAGACTAGCGACCGCGCACAGTGGTGCGTCGTCTATGGCTTGAGAACGACCTTGATGCAGTCGTCACCCTTCTCTGCGAAAAGGTCGTACATCTGCGGAGCATCCTCGAGGCTGCCGTGGTGCGTGGCGAGATCCTGAAGCTCCAGCGGGTCGTTGTCGTCGAGCGCGAGCCGGAGCAGCTCGTCGGTCCAGGCGCGGACGTTGCACTGGCCGTGCCGGAACGTCAGGGCCTTGTCGAAGATGTCCATGAGCGGCATCGGGCTCGCCGCGCCGCCGTAGACCCCGCTCACCGACACGGTCCCGCCACGCCGTGCACACTCCACGGCCAGATGGAGTGCTGCAAGCCGGTCGATGCCGGCGTGCTCGATCGCGGCCCTGGCCACCGGACCCGGCAGTCTGCTCGCGAGACCGATCACCTTCTCGCTGACCGGGTTCCCGTGCGCCTCCATGCCGACCGCATCGAGCACGCCGTCGGCACCGCGACCGTCGGTGAGGTCGTGCACCGCCGCGGCAATGTCCTTGGTGCTGCTCAGATCCAGTGTGGTCGCACCGAGTCGGGCACCCTCGGCAAGACGTGCCGGCTCACGGTCCACGCCGATGATCTGCGCCACTCCCCGATGCCGCGCGGAGCGCACTGCCATGAGGCCGACCGGGCCGAGCCCGAGGATGAGCAGCGTGCCTCCGTCCGGGACATCGGCGTACTCGACTCCCTGCCACGCAGTGGGCAGGATGTCCGACAGGTAGAGGAACCGCTCGTCCGGAGCATCGCTGTCGATCTTGATCGGCCCGAAGTCGGCGTGCGGGACGCGAACGAGCTCGGCCTGGCCGCCGGGGACCGCGCCGTACATGCTCGTGTAGCCGAACAGGCTCGCACCCTTGCCCTGGTCCCGGCTCTGCGTGGTCTCACACTGCGCGAAGAGGCCGCGCTCGCACATCCAGCAGTGCCCGCAGGAGATGTTGAACGGGACGACCACGCGGTCGCCGGGGGAGAGGTGGCCGGCAGCACCGTCCCCGACCTCCTCGACGATCCCCATGAACTCGTGGCCGAGGATGTCCCCGGGGGTGAGATACGGGGCGAGCACGTTGTACAGATGCAGGTCCGACCCGCAGATCGCTGTGCTCGTGACGCGGACGACAGCGTCCGTGGGTTGCTCGAGCGTCGGATCGGGGACCTCCTCGACCCGCACGTCGCGCATACCCTGCCAGGTGAGTGCTCTCATGAGGCTACCTTTCCTTGAGCTGACTTCTCGTGAAATTGATTGAGACGCTTGGCTGCTCGCGTACCCAGCGTTGTCAGGCGCTCCACCGTGGGGGAGTCGAGTCTGCGACGCGCAGTGTGGCCGTCCACCAGCGGGGCAGAGGGGTCAGCGGCACCCGGCAGAGCTCTTGCGACACGCTTCATGACGCTTGTGGTGAGGCTGGGTGCGAGACCGGCGACGCGCATACCGATCTGGGCCAGGGGCGTGAGGACGACCTGGTTGCGACCGGCGATCACACCGGAGACGATCCGTTCGGCTGCCCGCTCGGCGTCCATAGACACGAGCGGAAGCGACGCGCCCGGCGCGAACCAGGCGTGCTCGGCGGCGGCATCGCCGCCGAACTGGGCGTTGAGGTGTGAGCCGGTGCGCATGAGGCCGGGAAGGATCGCCGTGGACGTCACGCCTGTTCCGACCAGCTCGGCCGAGAGGCCGCGGGCGAAGCCGACGGCACCGAACTTCGCCGTGCTGTAGGGGAGGAGGTGCGGCACGCTCACGGCGCCGCCGATCGACGCGACGGTGCCGATCCGGCCACGTCGTCGCTCTCGCATCATGGGCAGGACTGCGAGGGCGAGATGAACCGGGCCCATGAGCATGGTCCGCGTGGAGTCCTCGAAGTCCTGGAGCGTGGCACTCTCCAGAGGCTGGACCTGGATGATGCCCGCGACATGGATCGCGACGTCGATCGGTCCGAGCTCGTTCTCGACGCGGGTGACCATCGACCTCACGGCCTCTGCGTCGTCGACGTCACAGACCAGGGGGTGGACCGTAGCCCCGTCCTCCCGGAGCAGTCTCGCCGCGGCGTCGAGCTCCGACTCGTCCCTGGAGCAGATCACCACGGTCAGACCACGGCGGCCGAGCTGTCGGGCGATGAGCAGGCCGAGGCCACGAGAGGCTCCGGCGACAAGGGCGAGCGACGGAGACATCTACTCACGCTATGGGCTGTCCACCCACGGCAGGCCCACCCGGAGGGGTAGGGAGACGATGGGGCGTGAGGGGAGCGCGCCGTCACGCGTACTGGTAACCCTGCGTATCAAGGTTGGGCGTATACGAGCTGAGTCAGGCTGTGGTTCAGCCGAGGGGCCTGACATCGCGAGCGTGGTCACGGCCTTGGCAGCAACGCCGATCGCGGGCACCATGGCGCGTGCGCCGATCTGCTCGGCCAGGGGCGCGCAGCGGGACCGTGCTGCTTCATCTGTCGGAGAACGCAGCGCGGCACCGGCACCACTGCGCATCCGGCTCGGGCATGTTCCCCCGCGAAGGGCTGGGGCAGTCAGTTCCGGCCTTCAGAGCGACGCGGGGGAGGGAATCGAGGACGCGTGCTCGGCGGCATGTGGGGATGCGACTGAGGGTCTGCGCTGGCGCTGGCCTAGACTCAGCACTGAGCGGGGACGGTTGTCCACGCTCCTGGTCGATCCATCCAGGAAGGTTGGGACATGTTCTTCAGGGCTCGGGCCAGCCTGTAAGTGGCGAGTAACAGGACCGCGCTGGAACGTCGCGCGGTCCTTTGTTCTGCCCACTCGCCCGCTCATTCCTGAGGGAAGTTCATGTCTTCTACCGATTCCTCTTCTTCTCTGCGATCCTCGCTACCACGGCCCAGGTGGCCATTGCTATTGTCCAATGCCTTGGATGCCGCTGGGCGTCGGGGTGTCGACTTCGTAACTGATGTCTTGGCGGTACTGGTTCTTGGAGCCAGTGCTGCGCAGATGGGTTTGCTCAACGCCATCGGAACACTGGCATTCCTCGTGCTGGGGATCCCGATTGGGGTCCTGGTCGACCGCTCGCCCACGGTGCGGCTGCTCGCTGGCTCTGGCCTGGTCCGAGCAATGCTGCTGGCGACGGTGATCACTGCCCTGGCACTGGACTCGCTGACCATGGTCCACTTGTACCTGGTCGCTGGGTTAGTCGGCACCACTACGGTCGTCACCGAGACCACACAGACTGCCATTGCCCCTCGAGTCGCCGGACAGGACGCGGTGGCCGCCCTGGAGATGCTCGATCCTCCACGCGATGAGTTCCCGCCTCGCCCCGACGAGACCTGTCACTATTACGAGGCGGAAATCAGCTTCTTCGAACGAGTCGACGTCCACGTCGTCTGCTTCGCCTCCGACCAGGTCAGCAGGATCGGAACGGTTCCCGCGCCATGACCCCGGAGGATCGCACCGACACCCCGCCGATCCGTGTCCTGATCGCGGATGACGACCAGCTCGTCCGCACCGGCGTCGCCGCTATTCTCGCCTCCGCCACTGACCTTGACATCACCGCCCTCGCCAGCAACGGCCACGAGGCCGTCGACGCCGCGGCAACACACCGCGTTGACGTCGCACTGCTGGATATCCAGATGCCACGACTCGACGGCATCGGAGCTCTCCGTGAGATCCGGCACCGACTGCCCGAGCTTCCGATCGCCATGCTCACCACCTTTTCCGACGACCATCTCATCGCCGATGCGATCAACGCCGGCGCCCTCGGTTTCCTCCTCAAGTCCGACGAACCTCAGCAACTCATTGCCGGCGTCAGGGCCCTCGCGCACGGCGGAGGCGCGTTCTCCCCTCGAGTCGCCCGCTGGCTCGCCGCCGAGCAACGAGCGGGCCACCGCACCCGAACCGCGCGAGACGAACTCACTGCCCTGCTCACCGAGCGCCAGATCGAGCTCCTCACCCACATCGCTCGCGGACTCTCCAACGCCCAGATCGGCAGGGCCATGCATCTGTCCGAAGGCACCGTCAAGCAATACGTCTCCCAGCTCTTCAACACCCTCGGCATCGACAACCGTGTCCACGCCGCCATCACCGCCTACCGACATGGACTCATCACCTGAAGCCGACCCTGACCACACTAATGGTGGGTAGTGGCGCACTCGAGAGCATGGTCATCGTCGGCATCTAGATGGCGGTCGTCTACAGCGGCGCAATCTTTTAACCAAAGTGGACAGCGCGTCCGCGATCAGTCCCCGCTCCCCTGATCGTCGAAGGCAGTAGCGTCGTGACGGTTTCGATGCGCGTGATGATC
>JAAYSB010000128.1 GCA_012518475.1 Intrasporangiaceae bacterium
ATCACCCTGGACGGCCAGGACCCCGATGAGCGGGGTCGAGCTCACCAGCCGCGCTCAGCGAGACGGTGCGGCACCGGGATCGACTCGACGCTGATCCCGACCATCGCCTCACCGAGGCCGCGCGATACCTTCGCGATGACGTCCGGATCGTCGAAGAACGTGGTTGCCTTGACGATCGCCTCCGCGCGGTGGGCGGGGTTGCCGGACTTGAAGATCCCCGAGCCGACGAAGACGCCTTCGGCTCCGAGCTGCATCATCATGGCCGCATCGGCCGGGGTGGCGATGCCCCCCGCGGTGAAGAGCACGACGGGCAGCTTGCCGGTCTCGGCAACCTCGCGGACGAGCTCGTACGGGGCCTGCAGCTCCTTGGCGGCGACGAACAGCTCGTCCTCGGGCAGGCTCTGCAGTCGGCGGATCTGCTGGCGGATCGAGCGCATGTGGGTGGTCGCATTCGAGACGTCACCGGTGCCGGCCTCACCCTTGGAGCGGATCATGGCCGCGCCCTCGGTGATCCGGCGCAGGGCCTCGCCGAGGTTGGTGGCACCGCAGACGAAGGGCACGGTGAAGGCCCACTTGTCGATGTGGTTCTCGTAGTCCGCCGGGGTGAGGACCTCGGACTCGTCGATGTAGTCGACGCCCAGGCTCTGCAGGACCTGGGCCTCGACGAAGTGACCGATCCGGGCCTTGGCCATGACCGGGATGGAGACTGCACTGATGATGCCGTCGATCATGTCCGGGTCACTCATCCGCGTCACGCCACCCTCGGCGCGGATGTCGGCGGGAACCCGCTCGAGCGCCATGACTGCGACGGCCCCGGCGTCCTCGGCGATCTTGGCCTGCTCCGGGGTGACGACGTCCATGATGACCCCGCCCTTGAGCATGTCCGCCATGCCACGCTTGACCCGGCTCGTTCCGGTGTGGGTGCTCGCACCGCTGTCAGGGTCGGGGGCCGGTGCGGCGTTCTGCGTCGGGTCGACGTGCTCTGAGCTCATACCACGCAGTGTAGGTCCGCTTTTCCCGCCCGAGCACGAACGCCATCCGTGGAGCTGGACGTCAGCCACCCGATGAGGTCAGCGTGAGCTCGTCGTCGAACTCCACCGTCTCCGGCATCTCCGCGTATCCGGCCAGTCGGAAGATCCGCACGACCCTCTTGCGCCGCACTCGCTGTACCTCGGTCACCGCCTGGTTGTAGAACCTGCGCGCGAGCTGAACGCGCAGACCCGCAGCCGAGACCCGCTCGAGGAGCTCCTCCGCAATCCCTGCCCCGCGCATCTTCAGGTCGGCCACGCTCTGGTCGCTGAGAGCGGCGTTGAGGGCACCGGTGAGATCGGACTCCGCACTCTCCCGCCCGGCGAAGCTCTCGAAGCGCAGGAAGTGCCCCTCGTCGTGGGACACCGTCCTGTCCAGAGACTGGGAGGCGGCGTCGACGAGCAGAAGAGAGCTCGCAGGATCGAGCAGCCCCGAGGTGGCGAGCTCGAGCGCGGACTCGGCCCTGCGCACGAGCTGGGCGTCCAGGGCCGCGGCAGCCCCCTCGACCTTGGCGTGCAACCGGTCGAGCCGTGCTGCCGAGTAGGTCAGGTACCAGGCCAGGAGTACGAGGACGATGATCGCGAGTGTGATCCAGGTGAGGGTCTCCATCGGCTACCCGTTCTCGCTGTCCCGCGTGAGAGGCCGGACCAGCCGGGCCCACAGACCCGATTCGGGCACGGTCGCCGCCACATCGGCGGCGTGCGTGACGGTCTCGTAGACCGCCATGATCTGGTCGGCCACCACCGACCAGTCGTACAGCCGGGCCCGCTCCTGCCCGGCGCTGCGCAGGCGGGCGCGATCGGCGGGACTGTCGAGCAGCGCCAGGATGCTCCGGGCACAGCCCTCGGCGTCCCCGTTGCTGAACAGCCGACCGTTGGCCTCCCCGTCGAGCACTGCTGAGAAGGCGGACAGGTCACTGGCGACGACGGGAGCGCCGGCAGCCATCGCCTCGACCAGGACGATGCCGAAGCTCTCCCCGCCTGTGTGCGGTGCGATGTAGGCGTCGACGGAGGACAGGAGTGCGGCCTTGTCCTCATCACTGACCAGGCCGAGGAAGGTCGTCGCCTCCTGCACCTGCGGACTCATCCGCTCCTGTGCAGCCTCGACGTCCCCCGGGCCGGCCACGAGCAGTCGGGTCCCGGGGCGTCCGCGGAGGACCTCATCCATCGCGGACGCCAGCACTGGCAGCCCCTTGCGGGGCTCGTCGATCCGGCCTAGGAACGCCAGCGTCGGACCGTCCTCGCTCCCCTGCCACTCGGGACGGGGTGCCGCGTCGGCGAAGTCAGCGACGCATACCCCGTTCGGGATCACCACGGCGTCGCCACCGAGGTGGGAGGTGACCGTCCGCCTGGCCGCCTCCGAGACGGCGATCCGGCCGGTGATCTTCTCCAGGGAGGGGCGGAGCAAGGGATAGGCGGCCTGCATGGCCCGGGAGCGGATGTTGGAGGTGTGGAAGGTGGCGACGACCGGGGACTCGGTGGCCCACAGCGCGAGCAGTGAGGTGCTCGGCGAGATCGGCTCGTGGATGTGGACGACGTCGAACTGATGCTGCTCGAGCCAGCGGGAGACCCGGGAGGAGGTGACCGGGCCGAAGCTCAGCCTGGCAACCGACCCGTTGTACCGGACGGGGACGGCGTGCCCGCAGGAGGTGACGTAGTCCGGCAGCGGCACGTCGTGGTCGATGGGCGCGAGCACCTGGACGTCGTGGCCCTCGCGCAGGAAGTGCTCGGCCAGATCACGCACGTGGTACTGGACGCCGCCGGGGACGTCGAAGGCATAGGGACAGACGAGCCCGATCCTCATGACGCGCCCTGCGTCGGAGCCTTGCCCAGTCGTGCTGCGTCGAGGTGGCGCACGAAGACCCGCTGCATCATGTGCCAGTCCTCGGTGCGCTCCCGGACCACCTCGCCCAGGGCCGTTGCACACTCCTGGGTCATCGCCTCGATCGCGTCGCGACGGGACAGTCCCTGCCGGGGCTCGACGGCCGGGTGGAACGTGACGACCGTGCGCCAGCCCCCCGGCCCGTCGGCGTGCCGCTCATACGTGATCGAGACCGGGTGCAGGGTGCTGCCGGTGTCGAGCGCCAGGGCTGCCGGCCCGACGGCCACCCGGGACCGGTCGCCGGCGAAGTCGACCTCGAGACCGGTGTGGGTGAGGTCGCGGTCGGCGAGCAGCGGGATGATGTTCGCGCCCTGCGCGTGCTCGAGGAGCTGGTCGAACACCTTGCCACCACCGGTGAGCGGGATGATCGTCATGCCGAGGTCCTCGCGGAAGGCGAGGAACTCCTCGAAGACCTCCTCCGGCTTGAGTCGTTCAGCCACGGTGACGACCGGCCCCAGGTGCTTGGTCGCCCAGGCCCCGGCCATGTCCCAGTTGCCGAGGTGGCCGAGGAAGGCGATGACGGAGCGCCCGGCGGCAAGGGCCTCGCGGACGGACTCGGACCCCTCGACGCGCACCGCGCGGGTCAGGTCCTCGGCGGTGAGCTCGGGCAGGCGGAACGCCTCGCACCAGTACCGCAGATACGACCGCACTCCCCGGGCGACGAGCTCGTCGAGCTCGGCCGGTCCCAGCTCGGGCCGCACGATCGCGTAGTTGTCACGCATCCGCTGCACGGAGCGGCCATTGCGGCGGGTCATCGTGTCGGCGGCGCGCTCGAACAACTGGTATGCGACGCGCTCCGGGAGCATCCGCACCGCCCGCCAGCCGAGCCGGTATCCCCCGGCAGTGACGGCGTCGGTGGCCCTTCCGACGAATCCCCCCGGCACCTGCGTCATGCCCGATCGACGAGGGCCTGCCTGCGGACCTCGAGCATCCGCTGCACGACGGTGACCAGGCTGGCGACGGCGAGCAGAGCGAGGACGACCTTGAGAAGCAGCTCAGGTGCCCCGAGACCGACGAATCCGGTCGCGACCAGGACGAGGACGAGGCGCTCGGCGCGCTCGGCGATACCGACGTTCGCCGTCATTCCGAGGCCCTCCGCCCGGGCGCGGGCATAGGAGACGACCATGCCGAGGATGAGGCAGGCCAGGGCGAGTCCGGCCATGAGCCAGTTGTCGCCGTTCCCGGCATACCAGAGCACGAGACCGCTGAAGATGGCCGCGTCGGCGATCCGGTCCAGCGTGCTGTCGAGGAAGGCGCCCCACCGCGTGGAGCGGCTGTTCATCCGCGCCATGATCCCGTCGAGGGTGTCGAAGAACACGAACGCGGTGATGACGAGGGTCCCCACGAGGAACTCCCCCCGGGGATAGAAGGCCAGCGCGCCCACGCAGACACCCAGGGTGCCGATGGTCGTGACGACGTCGGGGCTGATGCCCATACCGGTGAGGAGCCGGGCGATCGGGGTGAACAGCTTCGTGAAGAAGGCGCGTGCGTACTTGTTCAGCATGACGCCGTCAGCCTAGCGGCCCTTGCGTAGGATCGAGCACATGATCGAGTCCGCCACGCCACAGGCCGAGTCAGCAGCTGACTTCACCGGGGTGGCTGACGGGTTCGAGCGGCTGTGGACGCCGCACCGGTTGGCCTACGTCACCGGGGAGCGACCGGCCAACGAGGCCGGCGACGGCTGCCCGTTCTGCGTCGCGCCCTCCCGCTCCGACGACGAGGGGCTCATCGTGCACCGGGGGGAGCACTGCTACGTCGTGATGAACCTGTTCCCGTACAACCCGGGTCACATCCTCATCTGCCCCTATCGCCACGTCTCCCTGTATGTGGACCTCACCGACGAGGAGACCCTCGAGTTCAGCGCACTGACCCGCGCGGGCATCCAGTCGCTCACCGCGTCCTCGGAGCCGGCCGGCTTCAACATCGGCATGAACCAGGGCGCTGTCGCCGGGGCTGGCGTGGCCGCCCACCTGCACCAGCACATCGTGCCCCGCTGGTTCGGGGACTCGAACTTCCTGCCCATCGTCGGGCAGACCAAGGCCGTGCCCGTGCTCCTCGAGGACACCCGACGCC
>JAAYSB010000129.1 GCA_012518475.1 Intrasporangiaceae bacterium
ATGATGGTGGTTCCCTTCACAGGTTGTTGATCGATGTTGTTGATCCAGAAGCTGTCGATCAGATGTAGTTGATCTGTCGACTACATCGTGCACCAACGAATGGTGATGTGTCAACTATTCTGCTAGAGTGGGTTCCATGACAGACCAATGGCTCACCCCGGAGCAGCAGCGGGCCTGGCGCGGACTCGTGTTCATGAACACCCAGCTGCACGCTCACCTCGCTCGCGCCCTTCAGGCCGAGTCGGACCTGTCCTATGCCGACTACCAGGTCCTCGTGGTGCTCACCGATCAAGAGGGCGACCGCGCCCGGATCTCCGAGCTCGCCGACCTCCTCCAGTGGGAGCGCTCCCGCCTCTCGCACCACATCAAGCGGATGGAGGCCCGCGCCCTCCTCGAGCGGGCGAGCTGCCCCGAGGACGGCCGCGGCCAGTACATCGCCGTGACCCCGATCGGTCGGGCTTCGATCGAGCGGGCCGCCCCCGGGCATGCCGCGCTCGTGCGCGACCTGATCTTCGCCGACATCAGCAACGAGGAGCTCAGCACTCTCATCGAGGTGACCGAGCGGATCCGCGAGCGCCTGGCTCAGGTGCCGCAGTAGGTCACGTAGGTCGCGGCGAACCGCTCCGGCGCCGGCTCTGCGTAGCGCTCCAACCCGGGCCGCTCGCTGAACGGCTCCCTGATCACCTCCAAGAGCGCGTGGAACGGCTCGAGGTCACCTGATCCTGCCGCCGCCAGGGCCTCCTCGACGAGGTGGTTGCGGGGGATGTATGCCGGATTCACCTCATCCATCGACCGCGCCGCCGCCTCCGCGTCAGGCAGCAGTCGGCGCCAGCGCGCGACCCACGCGTCGAGCTCACCACCGCCATCGGCGTCATCATCGTCAGCGTCGTGATCATCACCGTCGTCCGTCGCCATTTGGCTGCTATTTGGAAGAAATGGCGACTCAGACCTCCGATCCTCACCCGAGGAACCGCCCGTCGACGTTTGGCTGGTATTTGGAAGAAGTGGCGAGGCAGGGTCTGCGGCGGAGTCGCGGAGGTGGGCGGAGAGCGAGCGGAAGGTGTTCGTCCAGTCGAGCGAGCGGCGCTGCATGATCCCGAGCAGGTCGTCGACCAGCTCCGCGACCTGCCCGTCCCCGTCCGTCGATGAGTCGAGGCCGAGCTTGGCCGCCATCCGGTGCGCAAAGGCCGCGGCATAGCGGTCGGCGAAGCCGTTGACCCGCTCGGTGGCTGACTCGACAGCCGCGTCCGGGCCGGACGGATCGAGCGGCAGGAGGCACTCGGCGAGGCGGGCGAGGTTCCAGCCGGCGATCGTCGGCTGCGCTGAGTAGCGGTAGCGGCCCCCGGTGTCGATCGAGCTGTAGACCGTGTCCGGGTCGTAGCGGTCCAGGAACGCGCACGGCCCGTAGTCGATCGTCTCGCCGGACAGCGCCATGTTGTCGGTGTTCATCACGCCGTGGATGAACCCGACAGACATCCACGATGCGATGAGCTCCGCCTGACGAGAAGCGATCTCGTCGAAGAGCGCCCAGACGTCTCCCTCGTCGACCGACGGATAGTGCCGCGCCCGGACATACTCGACAAGCGCACGCAGCTGCTCGATCGAGCCCTGGGTCCGAACCAGTTCGAATGTCCCGACGCGCAGGTGCGAGGCCGCGACCCGGGCGAGGACGGCACCACGCTCCGGACCCCTGTCACGCCAGACCTTCTCCCCCGTCTCGGCCGCTCCGAGAGCCCGTGTGGTCGGGATCCCGAGGGCGTGCATCGCCTCACTGATGATGACCTCCCGCAGGACCGGACCGATCGCCGCCCGCCCGTCCCCACCACGCGAGAACACGGTGCGACCGGAACCCTTGAGGGCGATGTCCCGGCGGTTGCCGTCCCGGTCGACAAGCTCACCGAGCAGGTGCGCCCGCCCGTCGCCGAGCCGTGGTGAGAAGTGGCCGAACTGGTGCCCCGCATACGCCATGGCGATGGGCTCGGCGCCCTCGGGGACGACGGATCCGGAGAAGATCCCGGCTCCGTGCTCGCTGAGCCAGCCCGGGTCGAGGCCCAGATCACGGGCGAGCGGGTCTGCGAGGAAGATCAGGCTCGGGTCGGCGACAGCCAGCGGGTCGGTCCGCAACCCGAGCCACGGCAGCTGCCGTGCATACGTGTTATCGAAGTGCCAGTCCATGTCCGTCCTCACTGTCCCGACCAGCCTGCCACGCAGTGCGCCCCTCGAGCGTCAGTGCTCCGCCGGCGCAGGAGGTTGACCGGTCAGCCCCACCCGTCGCAGGCCGCAAGCCTCTCCGCGGCCCCAACTCCGCAATCGCGGCGTGGTCGCGGGCCCACGTTGGCGAACGGTCTCATGGCGAGGTCCTCCCCGTCTGGAGGTCCCGGTGCCAGGACTGGGTGCGGTACTTCGTGACCCAGCCGAGCGCCGCATACAGACCGTCGGCTCCCGTCGGTGAGTCTGCGTCGACCTCCAGCCCGACCCGTGACCTACCCCGCTCCGCTGCGTCGGCGATGACGGTGTGAAGGAGCGCCTTGGCGACCCCGCGGCCACGGGCGCGGCGGTGCACGCCGATGTAGTCGACATAGCTGCCCGCGCGGCCGGTGTCGTCCGGGCCGGTCTCGGAGGAGACGAGCGCGCCGGCCGGGAGCATGGTGCCGTCGACGTCGACCTCGGCGAGCCACCAGTGGTCCCAGCGGTGCCCGGGACTCTCCCGCAGCCGCATGACGAACTCGGGGAAGCTCTC